>CAYVHK010000213.1:0-6777 GCA_964451145.1 uncultured bacterium
AACAGCCTATGGTCAAATAACGGAAATCATTCAACTGATGACACTAAGTCGGTTGCTAATCGACCGGACAGCTTATGATCGTGTCATTTGGATGGTGCTACTGATTGTGTTTACGTGCGGGTTACTAATGTGCTTTTCGCGTGGGGTTTGGTTAGCTTCATTGGTTAGTATTGGCTTTTTATTGTTAAACATGCAGCAACATAGCGATTTAGGACCCAAGCTCGCTTTTGCCGGTGTAACTGCAGGGATTCTGTTAACTTTACTCATTCTACCTGGTACCTCCAACCTAATTCAAGAACGCGTTTTTACCATGTTTGATCTGAAGTTTGCATCTAATCGGTCTCGTCTATTGCGTTGGGGACAAGCTGTTTTGATGTTTGTCGAAAATCCGATTTTTGGTAATGGTTACGGTGCATTTGCCATGATTTACGAAGAGAACCCAAGCTTATCTGGCCTATACAAAGCCCAATTCCAACTAGGGGCACATAGCGAACATCTAAGAATTTTGGCTGAAATGGGGTTATTGGGTATGTTAGCTTGGTTAAATGTATTATTTTCTTTTTTTAGGTTGGGACTATCAGCTATGCAGCGGGTTCGAGACAACTTTTTCCGCTCACTTATAATTGGTTTGGTGACGATTGAATTATCGATGGTCTTACTCTTCTTTTTCAATGATTTACCGGAAGGGGATGTGTTATCAGTCCCATTTTGGGTTATATATGGACTCTTGCCGTCTGTCATTCGACAATCAAATCAGGTGGAGAATAAGTAACTATCAATGACTGATCACATCCAACTGTCAAAAAAAAAACAAGTCCTATTTTCAGTTTTCGCCAGCCTATTAGTTTGTTGCATCATCGAGCTAATTTGCCACCTATTAACCTCAATAGGATGGCTTTCTTACTCTATTTTCACACCTACAATCTATACATATGAGACAGTCAAATATCAACTAGATCCCAATGGTTCTCCTATTTACACAGACGGTCGAAAAGTGTATCGACAACCAACAGTACCAATTAAAATCCGCGACTATGATATTGAAGGATTCGCACCAGAAGACACACAGCGATTTAACAAAAACCCAAAAACAAGTTACCAAATTGGTTTTTTTGGAGATTCCTATACTGAAGGCTTACAAGTTAATCGGCAACAAACTTTTCCTCATGTCATTGAACAATACTTAGAGAATCAACCTAACAGACAAAATCCAACTATTTGCTTTAACTTTGCCGTTGGTGGAACCGGTACTTATCATCAGTATTTACGTTATTTAACCGTCTCAACAAAAACCAAATTAAATGAAGTCGTCGTCTGCTTTTTGCCACAAAACGACATTTTGAATAATCATCCAAAGCTAGGTCAACCATTTGAACTACCTAAAGCAACCTATTTTTCAACTAAGTTTGATACATATACAGCAAACAGTACTGACAACTCCATCAAATCCATTAACCGCAGAATAAACTGGTTGAGAAAGACTGTGGGGTTAAGTTTTCTAGCCAGTGGAAGTTACCGTCTGGTAAAACGAATTCAGAGTAATGGCCTACAACGTAAATCCGATATCTGGGCCATTCGCCAGAAATGGCTCGCTGTTTACGGTATGCCATCAAACCAAATTTGGGAAGAAGCTTGGCAGGTTACTGAATTAATTTTGTTTCAATTTCAGCAAAGAGTTGTGGCTGACGGAGCTAAGTTTACCATTTTATTGGTAGCGGATTCGTTACAGATTGGAGACAGTGAAATTTTACCGATTGACGTGGTGAATAGTTTAGATTTGTCATATCCCAATCAGCGGCTGAAATTGTGGGCTAGCCAAAATGGCATCAATTGTCTGGATTCCCTGCCTTATTTTCTCACCAAGAAGGATGATCTTGATTACCCTTATTTTTCCTGGAATGACGATGGACACTACTCACCACTTGGCCACCAAACGATAGCCGATTTTTGGCACACAAAAAAACAATGAAAAGGAATAATGCTAAGGGTGATTTTGCCCAGCTTTTGGTCTCTCTGTGCTGATGGTACGGTTAGAGCCAAACCGAATGTGCAAACCTGAATGAGAAACAGGAGTTTGACCAAACAAAACCAAAGTAATGGACCAAAACAAAAATGATGAAATCACAAAAATAGATAAACCATACCACCAAATCGAGAAGGACCAACGTTCAACTGGTAAATTTGGCATAATTGTAACAGCAGGTAGATAAATTGTAGTAGCTAAACAAAAAATAGTTGCCATAATACCATTAAAAGTGATCACGCCTTCTGTAATAAGACGATCAGGGGAAAAACCAGTCAATGCACGCTCAAAGTTGAACACAATAATCCACCACATAAAAACGACATAAAGTAGCTGCCCCTTTCCGAACCAACTATCGGGTAATAGGTAAATCGGCGAGTGAAAGTTTACGGTTAACAAATAAAGTATAGCTCCACCGATACTAATATAGATGAGTTCAAACCAACCCAAAAAGCCCTTGGAAAATAGAAACATACCAGTAGTTGGAAGCCCATAAAAACGTTCAGGCAAGCCATCTAGCTGTTGAATCCATGTCATGACAGCCTTTCGGTGATTGAGGTAAGTTAAAACGACTAAAACAAAAATCACAGCAAAAATATGTGTCCATTGAGGAGGCTCTGACTGATAGACCAGAATCGGCTGTGTTGATCGTAAAATACCAATCCCGGCGACCAAAGCAAAACCCAATAGAAGTCCCTGTGTCTGTTCCATAACACTATGCCAGTTAGCTTTCCAACCAGTCTTAATAAAAAACAGTTTAATCATCTGCCCTAAAGCGAAAGCTAACCCGCCGAAAAACCCCGTGGCTAACATAACTAATCCAACTAATGGTAAGTTGTACCGAAAGCAGAAAACAATAGCACCAAATACTATGCCGACACAACCCGACCAATTATCACCGCGTGGTGGAGTCATTCGCAATTTAAACAGGTTGACCAATATTAAAAAAGCAATCCACCAACCAGCCCCTAAATGAAAAATTAAGGATGTAGCGAAATCAAATCCACCCCGAATTATGACAACAATCGAAGTTGACGCGATGGCAACTGTGACATCTAACCAATCTGTGTCGTACCAGTAGAGTGGGCTTTCGTGTCGTCTAGACGAATGATAATCGTAATTGCAATGCAGAAGTAGGTCGACAATCAATAATTGTAATGTCCAACCAATAAAAACAAACAAAAAAGGCAGAAAAAACAAGCTAAGTTGTGCGTTATCCAAAGTAGCCGGCATAGCCAATGCCAACCCACCAGGAGCGGACCACAAGAAACCAATAGCAAATAGGTTGGCGAAACCATAAAAAATGGTAAGTGAATGGCCAGAATGGGTGTAGGACACTACTTGCATATATGACATACTACCGCCAAATGACCATCCGATAGCCCCAAACATGGCAAAAAAGTGGACACGTTGCAACCAATCGGAACGGCCGGCAGTCAAGCATATGGCTATGGCAACTAATGCACCGGGCAAAGCCGCCCCAACTTCATGACCAAAGTTGCCTCGAATTCCCCAACCAATAGACAGCGATAAACCAGCTAACAACCACATTTGCCATGGGACATCTAGGATCAGATCAATCAAAATAAACTACCCCTTGATTATGTTTAGCTCGGCCAATCGAAGTGTATTCTCGAGGAGCATGGCCCGTGTCATTGGACCTACACCTCCAGGCACAGGCGTGACGGCACTGGCGACTCTTTTCACTGATTCAAAGTCGACATCACCAACCAAGTCGTTCCCAATACGATTGATACCAACATCAATAACAACAGCCTTCGGCTTAA
Source organism: uncultured bacterium (assembly GCA_964451145.1). Lineage (GTDB taxonomy): Bacteria > Poribacteria > WGA-4E > WGA-4E > UBA9662 > TMED15. The sequence goes on from CAYVHK010000213.1 coordinate 3,811, forward strand.
CCATGTCTGGTGTAATCATTTTTGGTCGTCCGACAGCAACAACTAAGATATCAGCTTGTCGAGTTTGACTGCCTAAGTCAACAGTTCTGGAATGGCAATACGTAACTGTGGCTTGGCGTTCCATCAAAAGCAAACCGACTGGTTTACCAACCAATGTACTACGTCCAACACAAATAGCTCTCTTGCCCGCAATATTAACACCCACCTCATCGAGTAAGCGAATGATACCAGTCGGTGTACAAGGGGTAATTTGATAAGATCCAATTAACAAACTACCTTGATTGATGGTACTCAAACCATCTACGTCTTTGGTTGGTAAAATGGCGTCGATCACAGCCTGGCCGTCGATATGGTTAGGAGGAGGCATTTGTAATAGAACACCGTCGATCTTATCTGATTGATTCAGTATCCGAATCAAAGCTAAAACGTCATCTTGATCAATATGCTTAGGCAATCGATAAACTTCGGAATAGAAATTGACCCTATGGCAGTCTTTCTCTTTGTGATTGACATATACTGTTGCAGCTGGATCCTCTCCTATCTGTATCACAGCCAATCCGGGTGGACGGCTGAGAACTTTAGCTCGTTTTCTAACTTTGGCACGGATAGATTTAGCAATTTTGTTTCCATCGATGATATTAGGCAATCTAGGACTCCTTAATGCAGAGGCGAGGAAATTGCCAACTGTTGGTGAAAGAAATCTCCCAACGATGGTTTAACTAGACGCACGTGGCGAATTTGAGTTTCTACCTCGAGCGCTAATTGAAAAAATTGACGACAAATATTATCTAAACCTTCTGTAGAGTTAAACACATGTTGATTAGGTGTGACTAAAATACTTACTTCAGAAATCTTTTCACAGTTAAACCCTTGTTGTTCCAATACGAACATAAAGCGTTTAATATCTCCCTTTAAACCGATATCATAGATAGTCAATTGCTTTTCTCGTAAGGATTTCAGTTCACCATTGAAGGCAATTTCACCGTCATTGAGAACCAGAACGGAAGTGCAAGTTGATTCGATATCATTCAGGATATGGGAAGAAAAAATAATATCAATCTTTTGCTCTACTGCAAGATCAGTAATTAATGATAACATCACCTCTCGTCCTTTTTGATCCATACCATTTGTTGGTTCATCAAGTAATAACAAAGTGGGATCGTGGACTAGTGCTTGCGCCAACTTCAATCGTTGGCGAAGCCCACTAACGTAAGTTTCAATGGGACGGTAGCGAATTTCACCAATACCAACATAATTTAAAACTTCATGAGCCCTTTGTTTCGCGTCTTTTTGACTCATTCCACATAGTTCACCGGCATAACTAACAAAACTGACAGCGCTGACGCCCGGTATGTAACTATCATTCTCTGGCATATATCCAATTTGTTGGCGAATTTCGGCTTTATGCGGGTTAAATTTCTTCCCAAACAAATGGACATAACCGGTTGTCGGGGCGACAAATCCAAGCAGTGTTTTTATTAGTGTACTTTTCCCGGCACCGTTTGGTCCTAAGAGGCCAACAGCTCCTCTTTCAAGTCGTAAATTTAGGTTGTCCAAAACAATTCTCTGACCGTAACTGACGGTTAGATTTATTAATTCAATTAACATTAGTCAAACATGATGAAAAACAAAAAATTATATGCTAAGATAAAAAGTAAAAGCCATAATTTACAGAGCATCTCCAAAAAATTGTAACTCGACCAATTCACCGGCTTTCACTGTTGTATTCGCTGGAATGGTAATCAAACCGTTAGCCAAAACCAATGAATATAAAATTCCTGAGCCTTGTGGGCCTGTAACTTGAACATGGTACTGTTCCTCCCTTTTTTCTACCAAAGCCCGCATGTAGCTGACACGTTCAGCGTTGTTGACTATGTCCTGATCCAAAACAGCTCGAAAAGTTGGCCGTTTGAACTGACAAATACCTGCTATTTTTCGCAATGCGGGTCGCACAAACAGTTCAAAGACCGTTAGAGACGAAACTGGATTTCCTGGCAAGCCAAAAATCGGTTTGCCGTCTGCTAAACCAAAAGCCTGAGGTTTGCCAGGCTTCATGGCAACTCGCCAAAAATTGGTCTGGCCTAAGCGAGATAAAACCGACTTGACAACGTCATATTCACCTACTGAGACACCACCACTAGTAATCAATGCATCAGATTTTACTAGACCATCTCGCAAGGTGTTTTCTATTTGCTCCTCGTTGTCTCCACAAATTCCTAAGTCAATTCCCTGACAACCAATTTCTGTAAGCTGGGCCATGATACCATAACGATTGCTATCTCTGATCTTTCCCAGATTCAATTTTGTTCCTAAATCAACTAATTCATCACCAGTAGAAACTACTGCTACAGTTGGTGGTCGGAACACACAAACTTTTTGGATATTCAAAGCCGCCAACATGGCAACCTCTTGAGCCCGAATTGACTTACCCTTGGGCATTACCAAGTCTCCAATTTTAACACTTTCGCCTGGCAGTCGAACATTATCCAGAGAATCTATGCTTTGAAACACTTTAACGTATTCATTATTTGACTCAGTATCTTCCGCCATTACCACACTATCGGCACCTTTAGGCAGCATAGCTCCAGTCATAATTTTTGCTGCCTGTCCTGATTTGAGAGTTACCCGTGGAACGTAACCGGCCGGTATGATTTCAGCAATGGACAATTGAACCGGTTGGCCTGTTCGAGCCAACTGTACGTCTTCAGTAAGAACAGCAAATCCATCCATTGACGAGTTGCGAAAAGGTGGCAAATTTTCTTTAGCATACACGTCTTGGGCTAAAACACAACCTAGACTATCCAAAATATGTCTTTCTTCTGGCTCCAAAACTGAAACCGCTGACAAAATTCTGTTTTGGGCCTGCTGAACAGTTAACATCATTGTTTGATTTTCTCCTCGGATTCAACAAAGAAATGATCTTACCACTTGGTAGTTGGATCGTCAAATAAAGGAAGTAAAGCTAGA
>CAYVHK010000214.1:0-5384 GCA_964451145.1 uncultured bacterium
GCTTTTTCCCATTCGGCCTCCGTCGGCAACCGTTTGCCTGACCATTCAGCATACGCTATAGCGTCATTCCAACTAACATAAACCATTGGATGATTGTCACTCGGCGAGCAGAGGACTACATTATCCCAATTCCCGTTATACTGATATCCGCTTTTCAGCAAAAACTGCTTAAATTGACCGACTGTCACTTCAGTAATATCCATGTAAAAGGCATTTAATTCGACTGCATGTACAGGCTGTGCATTCTCCATTAATCCATCTGGTTCATTTTTCGAATCCCCCATTTCAAATGAGCCAGATGAAATCAGAACCATCCCTTTATTATCTTTATCCCACGTTATTTTCTTCGGCTTATCGATCTCTTTCCCTGTCAATACAACCCCAACCACTTGGAAACTGGCATTAAAGAAATCAATACTACCATCTGTGTTTTTCCATGAAACAATGAAATTTGCCACCTGACCTAATGGCAGATTGGCATATTCGATCTTGGCCTGATTTATAGAAAGAGTTAATGACTGACCGTTAACAAAAACAGTTCCATCTTCGATATTATTATCATTATCAAAACTAATGATAATAAACCCACTCGGATTAATTTCACTGCCGACAATAGGAGAGGTTTGCTTAACTATAGCCACCCCACCGAGATCTTGCTCATTTTCAGCACAACCAAATAAATGCGACAGAACAAGTAAAATCAAACTAATTTTTCGTATCATAAAGTCGATTTAACGCCACAACAAATTACAAAGATCTGAAATTCTGATAATGAGAATTATCTGAACCTAATCACCCCAACCGGCAGCCGCCAACCACAATCTGTTGTAGTAACATTGCCAAATTCTGGCTCGGAACCAGCAAAAAACGTCCGATAACTGATGCCACATTGACGGACACAAAAAGATATGAACTGAGAAATCAAATATCTAAAATCGACAGTCTAGATAAATCAAAAACCTCAATCGCATAGGCCAATTCGGTATCACTAGTAATATTAAAAGATAGGCCAAATTTGCGACGCGTAGTATTAGGTAAATATTGGCGGTGAATAGCGATTTGAGATGGAGAAAAATCACAGTTTAGGTCAATACGAAAGTGCCGACCTTTCAGAGAAGGATATGTTCGTATCCACAACATCCCGCCGATGGTCAGGCGAACCATTTTCTGGCGCGGTCTAACTACTCCACCACAAGTTTCGACATAATCAAAGAATTGAGTTGCAACTTGATGTAAGGACTGGTTAATAGATAAAATAGACAAAAATCGTTGTTTGGTCATCAATTGATTATCAATAGGCGGGTGATACTTTTTATCTGACTTACGGATCATTGGTTGACCTAAAAAAGTTTTGGTAGCTAGAATAGTTTCTTTTCCCCCACGGTAAGACGCATATGATAAGTAAGCAAAGTCTATATTATGTTGTCTCAAGTAAGTGACTATTTCTAATACACGTTCCGTTCCTCCTTCAGCAATCAACACCATTTTTTGCCGACGATTAAAGTTAATCGACCGCACATCGCTGGCGTGGTAACCAAAAAAGCTAGCGTGCAAATCCGTCAAGGAGGTGAAAACTACACCAGTTTGTTGCGACCATTCATAGGCTAAATGTTCCAAATCGATGAACGCGAATTTGGATATAGTGGCCGCATATTCTAATACTTGAGCCACTGCTGTTCGAGTAGCACGTCTAGATTTCAATTCTATGATTATAGTGTTGCCTTGCCGATCTAAAGCAAGCAGGTCGAGTTGTTGACCTCTACCAATATTGGCTTGTCTTCCAATAATGCAAATTGGCTGTCCCAAGATCGGGGTTGCATCAGCGGCTAGCATGTCTTCTAAATCGCTTTCATCAGTGAACATATCCAAGTCTAATTCTCGAAAGCATTGATTTTCCCAACGGTAAATTTGCATTAGTAGATTAAGGAAGTCGACGAAGCTTTGTTTGTGACAACACAATTTCCAGTAAGAGAAGGACGATCGCTGTTGGAAGTAAAAAAACACCGGCTGTTTCCCGGTAGTGTTGCAAATGAGTTGTTTCCATTCGGGTTGTTTCCATTTGATTAATCTCTTGATAGATGGATTCTAATTTGGCTGAGTCGGTAGCACGAAAATAAACAGCGCTTGTAATTTTTGCTATTTGTTGAAGAGATTCTTCGTCAACATGGACTCGAACTTTTCGATATTGCTTGCCGAAGACGGGATCGTTGTAAGGAATCCTTGCTCCCCCCTTCTTACCCATTCCGATAGTATAGATACGGATGCCAAAAGTTTGGGCAACTCCCGCTGCCGTTTGGGGGGCAATTTGGCCAGCGTTGTTTTCTCCATCGGTTAATAATATCGCAATTTTACTATCAGTGGTTGAATCACGCAATCTATTAACCGTATTAATGATAGCGGAACCTATGGCTGTTCCATCTTCGATCATACCGACTTCGATAGACTTTAGTATGTCGGTCACTACGTGGTAATCGAAAGTCAATGGGCATATAGTCAAAGTTTGTCCAGCAAAAACTATAAGGCCGATACGATCCCCCCGCCGATCTTTTAGGAAATCGTTAATCACAGACTTAGCCACTTTTAGGCGGTTATCAGGTTCAAAGTCTTCAGCCAGCATACTGCCGGAAATATCCAAAACTATAAAAATATCGATACCTTCGGCACTCATTTGACGTTGACTATCAAGAATTTGAGGACGAGCCAAAGCTAAGATTACTAGAACGACTGTGACTCCTCGTAGTAGCCATAATAATGGTCGAATTTTAGCCCAAAAACCACTTGGCACTTGTCGTACTAAACTCAGGTCTGACATTTTAACAGTTGGTATTTTGGGTCGATACCAGTAAGCTAGCGGAACCAGTAAAATTAGAAAAAGAAATAGCGGATGTTTAAATGAAGTTTGAGATATCAAGTCCATTACGCTTTACCAAACGTTTTTCACTGTATTTTCGCTAGCTAGTGTTTGGAGTCATTAATTCACTACATGTTGAAGATGACGTCCCAATCGACAACCTAGTAAAACTCCCACGAACGTATACAAGAAACCTCCCAATCCGACCATTAACCAAATATACCAGTCAGCATAAAATAAACGATAAAAGGTAATGCCAAGCTGAAAATCGATCCAAGCACTTGTGGCATCGGCAAAGCCAAAAAATAATGCTAAGACAAAATAATTCAAGCGCGAGGTGAAATTTCTATTAGCCAACCAAAATGCGATTTCTAGTCCAGTAGCTGATAGGCAAATATAAACTAAGACAGTAGGGGACATCGCTCCTAGTAATATACCATTGAGGAGGAATCGAACAGCTGAAACAAGTATGATAGTGCCAGTTTTTGGTACTATTGTCAACAATGCAACCAGCAATGTGAAGTACAAAATTTCGTTAAGGAACCCAGTAATTAGAAACGAAAAAGGGCCAAGAACAAAATTAGATATGCTAATTAAAAAGGTTGCCGGTAGATTAACAAAGCCAAAAATAGTAGCACCAAAAAGGGAGATTAGAATTAGGTTTTTATTACTAAAGTGCGTCAGTAATATTTGCCAACGAGCGATTAAATAGATCAAAAATAGTAGGGTCCAGAATGACACTGAAATTGTTACAATGATGGCGGATCGATTGGGTCTTCGTACTTTCAAAGGCAACAGAGTTTGGTCTAGTATGGTAGTGCCTCCCCAAACTTGTACTTGGATTTTTCGATGATAATTACCAGCTTTTGGATTCAGATCGGAATTAAGGTATATAGGTAAACTGACAGCAGTAGTAGTTGATGGTTCTAAGTTGACTACTGAAAAACTACGATAGTTCTCGCGACGGTCATCTGACGGTGGCGATAGAAATAATATTGGTTGCTTATTTTTTCTATCTTGTATCATTGCTGAGACTAAAACTGGTAGAGTAGCCGGTAATTCATTGCGGAGGTGAATAGTTTGGAAGGCCAGAGGCAAATTGTTATCTAGACGCTTTCTTGGTAGTAATGTAATAAAAGGATCAAATAATGTGAGACTGTCTGGTTGCAGATGGGTCAAGTGAAGACCTTCCATATCGGTCGGCAGATGAACATTTTCAATCGAGATAGCGGAATGAATCTGCTCAATTGTTTTAACACGAAAAGAAATTCTCTGATCGGTGCTCCAATTAGACTCTACAGCATCAATGGTTGATTCTATCTGCAAGTTGGCCGTAATTTGACCATCAATAACATCACTTGGTATTTCAATTGAGTAATATACATGCCATTTTTGATATGAAGAGACAAATGTACCGTTGTCAATAATTGGTTCGTTACCTGGAAACTCCACTTTCAGGTAAAAGGTAGCCGGTGCTGAAACACCATTTGTAATTTGAACAATCATTTGGTTCTTGCTTCTTTGGGTCAAGATCACTGGCATTGAATCTTTGATCTGTTCGTCAGATGAAAGAAATGGAATACCAATCTTTAACTGGCCTTTCTGAGGTTCTATGGGAGCCGTAGCTTCTTGCCAATAAATCTGTGTTTCTGTCTGAAATCGGAAACGATAAGTCTTGCCCGGTAACCATTGTAAGTAAACTTTCTCGATGTTTGTGGGTTGACCTGAAAAAGTTAAACTGCCAACCTGAATTTTTCTAAAGTCAAAAACCGTTATTGATTGTAAAGCATCTTTTAATTTTAATTCGATATTTACACCCATTGGTACAAAAGTAATGACATTACTGGGTGATTGACTAACGAGCTTATTACTAGATTGACAACCCAATAGGCTTAGACCGAGAAAAAGACCTAGAATACCAAGTCTAATACCAGTTGGCACGTTTTTTCCCATATTCTCTGTTCTTAATTGTAGTTTGATGACAATTAAGGCATTGAGCTAGCTTTCGAATATCATTTGGTGTTGGATCATAAGGAATAACTCCATGAATGGAGTGCGGTTCTAATACTGATGAATTACTGTGAATATGGCAAGTTAAGCAGGTATAGGATTTATAATCAGAATTTTTGTGACACTGAACACAAGCCACTTGGTGCTCTTTCCACAAGGGGGAAAAAAAAACGTGGTCCATTTTTGGGGTGCCATGGTAAACAATACTCGTCAGAAGAAGGGGGGATAGGAGTGAATGAATTAGTAAAAAAGATTGCCTTTTTTGAGTCTTAACAAGAGAGATGGTCAAACCTGTAATTAAGCTGCCGAGAGCTAATATAAGTGGCAACCAAGAATACCAAGAGTTCAGTCTGAAAGCCTTGTGAATTAAAATCAGCGTTAAACCAAATCCAGCCAATATTTGGTGGAACCGAATCCACTTTCGGCGATTACCAAATCGGATGATGCCTTTGGAACGAAGAATATAGACACTTGCTAACAATATGGATGTGGCTCCTATAATACTCAATGAGTGCCGAACTTG
>CAYVHK010000214.1:5484-6750 GCA_964451145.1 uncultured bacterium
CACTTGCTAACAATATGGATGTGGCTCCTATAATACTCAATGAGTGCCGAACTTGCCCGTAATGGTACAAAAATTAGTAATCCCAATAACAGACCATATCCAAATTGATACAAAGATAGCATTATAGTTTCTAACTAGATACATTGGTGGTCATTTCAGGTTTTACTAAACGATGATAAGTAGAAACCAAATCGGAAGGCATAGATCCGAAGTAGGCCAATTGCCCTTGATGCAGAATAGCAACTCGATTACAAATTTTCTGTATGGCGGTAAGGTGATTGGTCGATAAGACAACCATTTTTTTCATTTTACCCAATTCCAAAATAAGTTCAATTAGTTCAGTTTGACCGTTTGGGTCCATTTGAGATAGTGGATCATCTAATAACCACAATTTTGGATCATGCAGAACATTTTTGGCTAGAAGTACTCGTGTTTGTTGTCCCAGCGAGAGTTGCATCAATGGTTTATTTTGAACCGGACCCAAATCTGTGAGTTCTAATGTACCCTGAATCAAGTCAGACTTCACTAGTCTATTGATACCATAAGCTTGGGCATAAAAATTGAGATACTCATTCACCGTTAAATTTATCATTTGAATCGGCTCGAAGGCTTGTATTGGTGTCGGTGTTAAATAACCAATCTGTGGTCGAATAATTCCCAATTTAGTCCACGCATCTAAACCGTCGAAGTATATTTTACCTTTTGTCGGTTTGACCAAAGTTGCCAACATTGCCAACAACAGACTTTTTCCACTACCGTTGGGACCAATTATCCCTAGTCGATCACCATCCCTCATTTCAAAAGACAAGTCTACCAAAACAGGTTCTTTGTCAATCGTTTTCGATAATCCATTAACCGTCAGCATTGAATGCAACAAGTGTAAATGTTCATTGGTTGATCTTTAGCTCAACGCTTGCAATTTTATCTTGCATCGTTTGTAATTTATCGGTTCGAGTCCCGATTTTTAGAGTGGTAGTAATACGGGGAGCCCCCATCTCATGTACCACTTGATGGCATTTTTTTATCGCATCAAAAACGTTATCCCACTCGCCTTCGATATTAGTTCCATAAGCATGCAGATGGTGGGTTAAACCAGCTTGGCCAAGTACCACTGCACATGCAGCTACATAATTTGAAACTGATATACCAACTCCCATCGGCACTAAACATAAGTCAACAATAACTCGCATCCTAACCCCACTATATACTTAATCCTAATATTTTAATCTTTCCACAATGCAAAAAATTAAAAATGGTTAATAAACC
>CAYVHK010000215.1:0-6723 GCA_964451145.1 uncultured bacterium
ATGTCAGCATGCCTTGGTGTAGCAGAGGCAGCGAGGAAGATTACCAATCGCTGAAGGGAAAAAGAAAAAAGATGATCAGGTTGTGCAGGAGATAGTCGGAGAGATGGATACTGATCTACTCTGTGTGCAGACGGCACTGGAATGTCTTGTTGGACTCGTGGGGCCTGAGTTCACACCGAGCACCGAGAATTCCAATCTGACCTATCGGTACAAGACCATCGTCACCAAGTCATTGATTCGTACAGTAGAGAAAGCTATGGAAGCAGTTGGTGGTATGTCCTTCTATCGCCAAGTCGGGTTGGAGAGATGCTTCCGAGATATACAAGGAGCACGCTTCCATCCATTGCAAGAACGCAAGCAGTACACTTTCAGTGGTCGGATTGCATTGGGGCTTGAGCCAATAGCCTAATGATGTATTCATTTCTGAGAGAAAGTAAAAGAAAACAAAACAAAAAGACCAATCGACCAAAAACAAAAATTTATTTTCGGTCGATTTAGAGGTTAGTGAGTAAATGGTATACGTTGCCTACTCAAAGAAGGTATCAGAGATGATTACCGCCGCACGTTACGTGGTTAATAAAATGATTTTTAATTTCGGATCAATGGAATCTTCTCTACTGTGCCCCCTCGATTGCACATATGATATGCTGAACGACGTGGTTTTCGTTATCTTTCATACCCCCAGTAACCAATGCAACTCCGTATTCGGAGGAGTGGTAAGTCTCCATCGCCTTACTAGCATTATCAAAACCGAGTACGGCTGCGAGTTGGATGTTTTGAGCACCCGCATGCTGATGTACGACTTTCCCAACGGTAGTGTTAGTGCAAATGTTGCATACTAGACTCGGCATAACGCCAGAATGCTGATTCATCAATGATTTTATGTACGTGATTCAACCAGAAACTTTGGTCTTGACTGACGGTCAGCGGTTCACCTTCAATGCAGCAAACGCGCCGATCAACCACAACACTCTCATCGTTTAGTAACCCCATTATCGATCGGGCGGCAGCATAATCAGGATCATCCCAATCAGCCCCATCCCTAACTTTCAAATGAGTAGAAATCTGAGTGTCAGACTTCCAATCATCTTCAGTATTGGGAAGAGGAAAAGCTATATCAGCATTAGGAACATGATCAACACCAATACCTTTCGTTGCATACTTGATCATGTAACTAATACCAGCTTCTTGAGGAGAGACAGGTCTTTTAGTACGTTTACAGTAATACCCCTTTTTACCAACAGACCTAATATCAACAACTTTGGAATCACCAGTTATTTTCAGCCAGGTATCTGACAATTTAGCCTGGGGGATATATTTACCTTCATAAAAAACATGACAATGAAGGTCTTCAGAAGGCTAAATGCACAAGTAAATATGCCAAAAAGAAACTTAAAATATCCCAGACCGAATATCCATTTGAACAGGTAGATTACCATAGGAATAATGGATATTATCTTGCCTATGAAGTACCGTTTCAGAATACGTTGACCTTGCCGATGAGAGTTTTTAATCTTAGCGGTTAATATCACACCAATAATCTAGTGAGGGTTTTCTGAGCACAAAATCAAGGAAAATTAAACACGGGTTCTGAAAACTATCGTTAATATATTCAGTAATATTATGTGGAAGCCCATTTTGGCCTTTTTAAATATTGTGGCAGATGTTAAGTCAGATGGATGGAATCTCATTGATTGAAATGGTGATAATGGTAGGAACTAACCAAAGTATTTTCTCTGGTTTGGAAAACGATCATTGGTCATCGAACGATTCTACAGAAAAATTGTTTAGTAAGCCGAACTAATAAAAAATTAGAAATCCCCCGTTTAAATAACTAAATTTGCTGGGGGACGTCGTTATTTTGTAACTTTCTAACTTTGGATGATTAGTAATTCAAATGGCATTTTTACGAATGTTCATCATACCAGTTGGCCATTCGTTGGTCTTCGTGTTTCATACGCCATCGAAGAATTTTTTGACAATATTTGAGGACGATGGGCACGTGTATTGGGTCATCGGCTAAATTTTCGTATTCGTCGGGGTCGTTGTGAAGATCAAAAAGGAGAGGTGGGATTTCTTCGCTGGCAAATTGAACATATTTATAATCGTTATCACGGATAACCCAGAACAGTCTCAAATCAGGGTCGGGAACGATATCGTCCACCTCTCCACGGATATCTTTTTCATAATGAATCTCTGTTTTGCTATCTTTACTACCTTGTACACGGTTCAGAACACTTGTTCCTTGAAATCGGTTGGGGATAGCAATATCCAGATACTGAAGGATAGTGGGGGCATGATCAATAGATTCGACAAATCCGTCAAGATGTCGTCCCCTTGTTACATCTGCCGATGATGAAGGGTCGCGGACAACTAAGGGCACACGCATAGTACTATCGTAGAGCTGGCCTTTACCAGTCAAGTAATGATCTCCTAGATACTCCCCATGGTCTGAAGAAAATATGATAAGTGTTTTATCCCATTGATTGGTCTCTTTGAGAGTACGAAAGAGTAGTCCTAGTGAGATATCAAGTTCAGTAATCATCCCCCAGTAGTTGGCCTGCGTTTCACGCAGATCACGATCAGATATTAGTCTTGGACTTTTGTGGATGCGCGATAGATAAGGATGATCAGATTCCAATTCGTCTTTTCGTCTTTTGGCCGGAGGCATATCTGATGGATCATACATGTCATTATATGGCGCTGAACAAATATTGGGTGGATGTGGTTTAATATAGTTGATATTGAGAACCCATCCCTTTTCCTTGTTAGAACTAATATGGTCGATAGCTCTATTGGTTATAAATCGACATTCGCAATCTTCTTCCTTGTAATGTGCAGGATAACGGAGAGGAAGGTGCTCGCCTGGACCTTCGGGAGGAACATTAGGGCTGTGGATGGCGTTATGGTTAAGTAGGTGTTCTGGATAACCTTTTTGTCTCAAGTCCTCAAAATATTCTGGAGAGTCATACTCGTGATATAAGAGATTTGTCCAGCCGGGTTGCACATTATTATAACTGGGGCGACTTTTACGTGGGTCGTCATCTGGCAGAATTCGTGGATCAACAGCGTAGTCATGATATCCAATTTGGGCAGGATTATATCCTGCATTGCGAAGAAAAACGCCCACATTTTCATGTGCATCAATAAGTGGCACTTGATTGTTCAGCACACGGTGAGAGCATGGGTAACGACTGGTATACATACTCATCCGACTCGGACCACAAGGCGCAGTTTGAACAAAGCATTGTTTAAATAAGGTACTCTCCGAAATTAGGGCATCGAGATTTGGTGTTTTAACGACTGGATGACCGACACAACCTAAACTATCAGCACGAAATTGATCAGCTAAGATAAAGAGTACGTTTCTAGACATGATGGATATTCCTTTGAAAAAACTCGATTTAAACCTTTGGCAGACAGTAATTCCTACAAGTTTGACACAATTGAGGCTGTGGTCATTTTCCTATCCAGTGGAGTTATATTAATATGGTAAAGCGGATTCACAAGACATATAAAAAAACAGATTTTATTTCTCATTCTGGGTAAAGGACAGTTAACCCAAGTGATCAGCTATTTTGTATTGGAAATTTATTACTTGTTACTAGCGTGGAACTGTTTAATTCGACCCCAAGTGGTCGTAAACGCATCTCTAGGATCAACTGGAAAAGTGTTGGTAATCACCAAATTATCAAAGAAAACACCACTTTGCGCATATAGAATGAAACCTATGTAGCCAGCGGTTTTGTAACTATTATCTTTACCTTCAACTGCTTTTTTCCCATCTACTTCTACTCTAAAGCTATCACCTTTGACATCAATCTTCCAGTGGGTTAATTGCCCCTGAGTGTAGGATTTTCCTTTTTCGATATCTAAAGTATCATAGAAAGGTAGTTTTTGGCCCGCCCCTTTGCCTAAACGCACTTCTAACTTACGCCAAGGACCGCGTTCACCATTGGGTGGATTCCCACTATCGATCATAGTAAAAAAACGGTAGTGTTCGGCAAAGTTTTGAAAACGCCAGACTACCCCCATGCCATCGTTATCATTAGCGAGAACATCAACTTCCAGAATAAAATCAATCCACTTCTTTTTGGTGTAAACTGCCACAGTACCAATAGCAACAGTATCAGTCTCATCACCCCAGATATTTGAATTTTGGCTCAGCGCATTCCCTTTTATTTGCCCCTTCTTAATTTCCCAACTTGATGGTCCTTTATCGCCTAGACTTTTTTCGTCAAAAGCCCTCCAAATACTATCAGCGGCAAGCCCAACTTTGATATTTTTGCCTTCAAAATCAGTCTTAAAGTCAGCGGCCCCAGATTGAAGCAGGCAAATAGTAAAAGTAATCCCCAATAATAAGATTTTTCTCATCTTTACCTTCTATTTATTTCACTTAGTGAAATATACCCTAAAGGATAGTGATTTACGAATACCTAATTTTTAATCTTGGCCCAATAAGTGGCAAGTTGATGGGCAAGGTCTACCGATAAACCTGACGATTTCATATTGTGATTAATTTCATCTATTGATAATGCTCGGTTATAAATCTTGACTTCGTCTATCAATCCATTGTGCGGGAAGAACTCATTTTTATCACGATATTGGCCAATTACCAACTCGGCATCACTTTCATCTTTTGCGTCCTTAGCATTAGGATAATTTATATCCCCTTTATGATTTTTATTCTCCGCAACTAGCTTACCATTGATGTACGTACACCCTAATTTCTTTTCCATTATAGGTTCCAGCGATGTGGAACCATTCACCTCGATTTGGATTTTTGTCTGTTTTGACATATGTTAAAATACCGTTACCATCATCAGGTTCCTTAGTTGAAACAACAAAGCTAACTGTGTTATTAGTACCAAAAGCCCATCCTTTTTCAAAACTTCCATTATCCTGAGCGCAAACTACGTACCCCCCACTCGACGAAATGCTCATCTATAACCCAAGCTTCAACACTAATTGCTTGGATTGGCTTTTGTTTAAAGCTTTTAAGATTTTTTGCACCTTGAATATAGTTGTTCTGATTATTATCAAATTTGATAGCATCGCCAAATTTACCTTTGACTATTTTTAGATTGCCAATGATTTTGGCGTTTTGCCCAGATTTCGAAAGGTCTTGAATCACTTCACCTTTGATGGTTACTTTATCGAAGTTCCAGTAGGCTACCAGTCCTTTTTCCACAATTGGCTTTGCTACAAGTGTAGACAATGAAGAAAACAAGAACGACAAAACTAAAATCCAACTGTAAAACTTAATCATGGCTATCTCCAGAAAGTCGATTTTTTACTCGATTTATAAATGTTTAATTTTTGACAAGAAGAGCTAAACTTGGTTAGCTCTTCTTGTCATGGACTGTAAAAACTACTTTATTACTTTAATTGTGCCCCAGACTGTAGCTAATTTATCAGTAACTTCCACTGCAGTAGTTATTTTTACTTTAGCTCCTTTAATAACAATATTATCAATTGCCCACCACCAGTCATTATCGGCATCAAGCATAGCCCAAGAAATAACCATTAACTTTGCGCCACTTGGATTGGGAACACTAAGATTCATAGGAAATTCACCTTTTCCCTTACTGGTAGCAAAAGCAGCAGTTTTGCCATTATTAAATGTTGCCTTGGCGATGGAATCATTCGAATCATCTGAGGTAGCACACATTAAAACCATCGGCGCTTTTCCATCAAAAATTGCATGAATTTCAAAATCCTGTTTTTTCTCCATTCTAAAAAAAGAATCAGAAATTAGTTCCACTGACTTAGCTTCGATAGATGCCAGATCAATGGAAGGTGAACTAAGAACTGAATTGAACTTGACTAGATCGTCTGGGCTCTTACCATCTTTCTTCTCATCATCCCACTCATCTGGATCAGCCACAGCCGCCACACAACTAGCTTTTTTCCAATTAGAACGCCCCTGATTATCGGCTGTTTGAACCCACCAATCTACCTTTGGAAAGCTTCATCCTGTCTATTCTTCAATGCCGAATCCATTTGGTAGAGGATCGTTGCCTTTTAACTTAAAATCGCTCTTGACAGTCCATCCCTTTAGTCCTTTTTTACTCCAAACGGCGATTCCTTTTGTCCCCTGACCATTTCCTTCATCTATGCTATCTCCGAGAGTAACACTTGCAGAATCTTCTTCAAAAAGAATTTCACTGTGGCCATCTGCGTGAGTTATCACCAATTCTGTGCTGAAAATAACAAAAAGGCCTAAAATTGCCAAAATTTCCGTTCGATTAGACATCTTTTTTCCCTTTTATAAAATTAATTTAATTTTAAAATGCTCCACGAATTGGAGATTTCAGTTGAATGTCTTTTTACTAAACAAACTTTTAGACTCAAAAGATGTCCGAAAATTATCAATCACAAGTTGAATTTTCATTGTAAAACTAATAAGTTTTTGTAACAAATTTAAATGTTAGATATACTTAATCGGGAGTAGTTATTGATAGGTTTTTTATCAGAATATATCAATATTTCTAGTTTAGTCGATAGTCTACTTAGTATCTAGATATTGGTAATTGATTCAACTCGTTGTGAATTTATCGACCATAGTTTTATTTAATAAATAGTCGGTGAACGACATGAGATTTAAACCACTTTCCCTTTGTTTAGTGCTATGATCTGATTTAGATGAAAAAAAATAATATCGGTTCCTACGTATTTCACGGTAATGGGCCATTTGTTTTTTTAAACTTGTTTTGTTGGTGG
>CAYVHK010000216.1:0-368 GCA_964451145.1 uncultured bacterium
TCCGGCCCTGGCGGATTCTTAGCTGGTGAACTACTATAATAGTTCTCTCCATACCAGTCCTGACACCACTCCCAAGCATTACCAGCCATATCATAAAGTCCATATCCATTGGACTCAAAACTGCCGACTAGTTTTGTTGTCCCATTCCCATCATTCCAACTGTCATAATGGGCTTTGGTGTTGTCAATTTCATCTCCCCAAGGATAACGCTTGCTTTCTAAACCGCCTCGGGCTGCATATTCCCATTCCGCTTTCGTTGGCAATCGCTTACCCGCTCATTCGGCATAGGCTGTGGCATCAGACCAAGTTACATGATTGATTGGATAATCATCATCTTGTGAGTACAAGGCTACTTTATCCCAATCACC
>CAYVHK010000216.1:378-6586 GCA_964451145.1 uncultured bacterium
ACCACTCTGCTTAACAAATTGCTTGAACTGATCCACCGTGACTTCATGGATGTCCATATAAAAACCATCCAAGTTCACCCTATGTACTGGCAGTTCATTTTCTTCACCTTCACTAAAGTGATCGCCCATCTCAAATGAACCAGCTGGTATCAACACCATCCCCTTTCCGTCTTTCTCCCAAGTAATCTTCTTTTCTGGCTCTGTATCAATAATAGGCTCGTCTTTAACTAGATTCTTAACAACTTCATCTTCATTAGAAGACTCATCACTACAACCAAAAAAGACCAACAAAACTAAAAACAGAAAACAATAATTAATCTTTTTCATAATTAAGCTAGTTTCTTTTTTACTCTTGTATCATTATTTCAATTTTCCATTGAACAACTTCAAGATTTTATTTAGCTTCTATATGAGTAGGATTAATTTCTAAAACTTTCTTGAAGGAACTAACTGAGTCTGGATATTCTTCTTTTTTAAAATGAGCTTATCCAAGATAGTTATAGGCATCGGCATAGTCTGAACTCAGCGAAATTATTGTTTTTAATAAACCTATTGCTAAATCTAGGTTGGAGGAATTAAATGCTTTTACAGCTTGCTGAAAAGAGACTCTTATCTCAGTCATCTGGTGATTTCTCCGTATCTGATTTTACGATCATATTCGGGAACGGTTATTTGAACACGTAAAAACGTAAGAAATTAAACAAATGGAACAGGTAACGTCTGATAATGAAAATTATCGGTCTTTATTCAGCGAATGACTGAAATTTTCCAATTAACTGGTATGTATTCCATTTTCCTTCGGTTTTCAATTCCTCAGTTGTCTTGGCACCCTGTTTGCGGAGAAATGCCGCCGTCTGATTACGCTTATTTGTCAGTGCTTCATCTAATAATGGTGTTAGTCCCTGAAAGTTTTTCTCATTTAACTTTGCCCTGTTTGAAATAAGTAGTTTGCATACCTTTGAAGCATGTTTTTCTGAATATCTTCGTGCCACCGCATGCAAGGTGGTTTCTCCTGATTTAAGTTTGACGTTTACATTTACACCTTTGGCAATAAGAAACTTAACTAGATCCCGGTGCATTTGAAAACTTTTTGCTTGACCCCAAGCAGCCCTGTCGCGGACCTGTACAGTAAAGTTTCCGATTCAAGGTTCCTTGCATTCACATCTGCCCCAGCATTAGTCAGTAATTCTGCGGTTTCTTTGTTGCTGGCCAAAAGAAGAGAAGTATAATGGGTGTCGTCAATTGCACTTACGTTAGCTCCTCTTTTAATTAGAAATTTCACCATTTCCCTGTGACTACCTTTATAATCAGCGTTTACAGCATGATGTAGTGGGGTCATTCCTGATTCATCTTGTAGATTTACGTTTCCGCCCCGATCTAGAAACTCTTTAACACCAGTAATATCTCCACGACTTACATCACTAATCATATTTGCTTCAGCGCGCCCCAGATAAACAGAATCTATGTGCGGATCGCAACCAATTAGAAATATAAGTAAAAATATAAGTATTGGAATCACTATGGCCGTTACAGATAGCACGATATTCAACCAGGCCTTCCACGCAGAAAAGCTTTGAACTTGAGCCAAACATTTGGCGGAAATGACCAACGTCCAAACAACAATTGCCACTTCAACAATAGAAAATATATATAAGATCCATTGTAATGGTAGACTGGCATCAATAACCGGAGTGTCGGATTTGAATAATTCCTGACCAAATAATGCATATTTGGGTATCCATAGTATTAAAGACCAAATTATCGGTACAGTACACCAGGCAAATGAAAGTCGAATATTTTTTAGAGCTTATCTACCACCTATCCATCTCCCAGTCCAATTCACTAAACTAGTCAAGATATAAAATGTAATCAGTGCGACTATCATCGAATAAGCTAATACAAGCTAATAACTGGAGACATAAACCAAAGATGATAAACCCATATGGCAACGAGTCGTATATAGAAAGTTTATCTAATCCTTCAGAAAAACCTGCAATGAAGACTAGAATTCGTCCTTTTGGATTCTTGATTGATTGTCGTTTGACTTTTGGGCTTAAATTTTTTATTTGTTTTAGTTGAGACATTCTATCAACTATCTGCTGAATAGGGGCTCTTGGTTTAGTCCACATTGAAACCCATGGATTTAGAGCTAGCTGGTCCCTTTCCATTATTATTTCCTAAAGTTATTTTGGAATTAAATAGACCTTACCTGTCATCTTCACGAGTGAAATATAATCCAATCCTACGTTTGTAGATGCTAAAAAGAGTTGGAGATACATCTAATAATGACACTTATCGGTCGTTATTAACCAAGGTTGTCAGTCTCCAATCACAATAAAAACACCCAAAAAATTCTAACTATGATAACATGAATTATATTTGTTTAATTTTTTATTACAAAACACTTTCAGCAACGAAAAGGGTTCTAATGCAGTATGAAGGGGCTGAATTCATATTTATGTGGTTCAGTAACACCTGTGTCATTTGTAAATGATGTCTTCGTCTTCGATTAATCCTTGATAGAGAAGAAAATATTTTTTATTACAAATTAATTTTAGTAACGAAAAGGAGTTCTATTATGAATTTTTTTTTAAATTCACTTTCATTGCAGGAAAAAATCTAGAGGTTATCTATGTTGAAAGTTAACTTGGCAGAGGTGGAGGCTGATATTTTTTCTTCTCCTAAAGGAACTTATCAATTACAAAGACGGGACATTTCACGTTGTCTGATTCAAAAAGACACACAAGATAGAGAGCCAGCTTTTGAAATTGAGCACGTTATCCTGCCATCAGGAAAAAAGAATTTCCCTTATCATCAACACGCAACTTGGTGGGAACTCTATTTCATTTTAAGTGGAGACGGAACAGTCAGAACGGAAAAAGGTTATGAGAAAATTGAAGCCAAAGACTGTTTTATTTTTCCTCCTGGGGATCCTCATCAGATTATCAATAATAGCTCGAATGATCTAACTTACCTGGTAATAGCAAACAACACTCCATTCGAACTAGGCTATTATCCTGACAGTGATAAAGTTTGGTTTGCAGGAACGTTAGCAAAGGGGAAAAAAGAAGGTTTAACCAAAGTTAAATCTGGTTTTACCAATGATTACTGGCAAGATGAAGAGTAAATAGCCTGTTCTAAGGAGGCAAGTTATATCGGTTTAAATAAGATTCTACGTAAGATCTAATTCGTGGTACATCATCGCTCATTTTAGATGTTCCGACAAATAGTAAGTGACCAATAATGACACTTATCGGTCGTTATTAGCCAAGGTTGTCAGTCTCCATAATCGAGTAACCATTCCCCAGTCTTTTAAACTATCCTTTGTAAATATTTTTTAGTATCTATAGACTAATCATTCCTGCATTGGTCGAAATCACTTGTTTTACCCATCACTATAACAAAAACATTAAACCAGAAACTTAATTAGGCTGAAGAGGAATCATAATTTTCATTCCATCTTCACCTACGAAAAGGTCACCCGAATAAACTGACTCAATAGGATTACGGAACAACCTATTGGCCTGACCCTTTGGCCTTGGTTTGGGGGCAAGGTCATTGAGAGCTAACCGTTCGACATTAGCTTCTTTTGCTAAAGTTGCTACATCTGTAATATCCATATGATAATCATGAATATCGAACAACAATTTTTCCGCCCGTGCATTACCAATTTCTTTATTGGTCTTTTCCATCATGTGTACTATTTCTTTGTTCATCACTTCGCAAACCAATAAATTTGCATCCTGACTATTCTTCCTTAGAGGCGAAATTGGAGTTGAATCGCCAGAAATGAAAATTACCTTATTTTTATATTCAATTCGATAACCTACTGCTGGATGAACGGGTGGATGACTGGCACGGAACGTTTTGACTACCACACCATCCTACTCGAAAACAACAATAGGTGAATCATCGATAGGTTGAGCAAATTCTACAGCTTCAGATGGCGACCATTTCGGAGGCATAATAGCTTCTCCATGATGAGCTATTCGATAACTTCTTTCCAATTGATAGGCAGATGTATAACCCTCTACAATTTGAGTTATTCCTGTAGGTCCGTGGACAGGCAAAATATGTTCACGCCCCAAAAACCAAGAATTTTCGATTAGCTCACCTAAATCAGCGTAATGGTCATTGTGGTAATGGGTGATAAAAACAGCATCCAATTCATTGATCGGTAAATTAGATACTTGCATGGACGCAAATGAGCCATAACCTACATCAAACAAAAGGAATTGATCATTAACAAAAATGGCCGTGCATGTTTTTGCTCCTTCTGTTGCCAGTGGACTTGCAACACCGGATAATACTGTTGTGATTCGGTCAGTGCGTAATAATTATTTGGCAATATCGCTTGACTGTTTTTGGTGCTCGATTAAAGTCTGTCGAACTAACTGTCTTGTATTTACACAAGAACAAAAACAAAGAGCCAAAAACAAGAAATATATTTTTTCATAAAAGTGCTACTTAATATTGGATTTCACCTAACAAAATATCCGACCTATAATATATTTACTTTGTATCACGGCATTTTTTCGGTTGTTGTTTTCAATATTATACCAGTACTAATGTTAAAAAACGTCCGATAAGACTCAATATCGGACATTATTACCAAGTCTCTCATCTTTACGCTTATATGTTATATTCCCACTTAGTCAGTTGACTAAGTAATCTAATTTGAGGAGTTAACATGCATCGAAAAAAATATTTTTTCTAACACTTTTCACTTTTTTGTCAATGTCTATTTTGTCCAGGGCTGCAGATATTGAGAAAGATCTCTTTCTTTATTTGCCAATGGACGAAGGTAATGGAAATACTGTCAAAGACTACGGTCCCAACAATTTCAAAACGAAGATGAGTAAAAACACGCCTAAGTGGAGTGATGGTAAAAAAGCTACGTTTGGCAAGGCATTGAAATTCGATGGTCACTCGAACTTCATTGAAATTGATGCTGCCGGTCAAGGTAATGACTTTGATGCTCACTTCGATGAATCTAAAGGAATGACCATATGCTCTTGGGTCAAAGTAAGGAAAACTGGGACAGATGACCACGGGCAAGTGCGACAACCTATTGTAATGAAAGGTGGACTAGGATCATGGGAATTTGCTCTGTATGTTTACGATAGTTTAGAGCCAGGAATGTCAGTCTGGGGTTGTGCGGTGGGTGGAGGTGATGCGCTTTCTTTGGTTAGAAAATTAGGCAATGAGTGGCGCTATCAGTGTGGAACTTATAACATAAAAGACGGTGTTAAGGTATATCTCGATGGCACAGAAAAAGTCGTAGCTCAGCTTGCTAATGTGGGTAATCCATGTGCAGAAGGAAATCGTCCGATTTTTATTGCTCATCGGGAAGATGGTCAATGGCTAAATGCTGATATTGCACAAGTACGAATGTGGGAAAGAGTTATCACCATTGAAGAAATGGCACTATCGATGAACGCTAACTCCCTAGCTGTTCGTCGGTTTAATAAGCTACCTGTTGCTTGGGCCGAGGTGAAATCGAAATTATAACCTTTCCATTAAGCCTGATGGCTATTCAAAACCTTTTAAGACAACCTACAAAATACTTCCAAATAGTTCATCGTTTCGACGGCTATGATTATGCCTTGGGCGAGGCTTTCGTTTCGGCCTAAGTATCCTTTTCTTTTACCAAATTACCATCGCCAATTTACGGCCATTATTATCGAAACATCCAGAGTGGACACTGGTGTATTCTATCAGTATTGGTAAGGGTTTGAGGGGAGGAGGTATTGTTCAAAATCAGTACTTTTCACGATTTTACAGGTAAATTACTGACTAATAATAGGAAAAATCCCATAATAGTCAAGTAAGCCGATGGACAATACCATAAAAATGGTCTAAGGTTATTCTGAGAAAGAATGGTGGTTTTTATGATTAAAAAGATTGGTTGTTGTTTTATGTTTATGTTGGCCTTTCCTGTCTATAGTGAAGAAAAGAAAAACTTACCAGTGATCTCCGATGTTGAAGAACTAAAAAGCATTCAGGCTAAGAAGATCGTTTGGCAAAAGGATCAAGCCATAATCGTCGTTATCCCGGCTTCGGATACCATCAAATCCTTTTGGATGGATACTACTGAAGTTACTGTCGGTCATTTTAAGAAGTTTTTAGTTGAATCAAATCACGAATTAGATCGTGATTTGTGGGGAAGGATTGATAAGTATTCGCCAACTGATAAACATCCGATGAT
>CAYVHK010000217.1:0-6502 GCA_964451145.1 uncultured bacterium
AAAAGTAAGGCCATAAATTTCCTTTTCAATAAAACTAAAAAATTGATAGAATTGAAAATCCATCATTAGCTTGCTTGCTGATACCACTACCGTAGCCATATCAAGTCAAACATTGGATCTTTTTGTCGCAATCAATTCTAACAGAAGTCAGGTTATATTTAATAAAAGGAAGTTATTTGAGCGAAAATCAAACAGTCATAGGAGTAAATTATTTCCACCAATTATAAAAACCCTTATTCTGAATCATCTCGGTGGTTAAGAGGCAATATACATGCTCATACTTGCTGTGGTAAATTCATGGACGCTAGTACCAGTGGCCAAATATATGCTGAATTAGGTTACGATTTTCTTGCTATTACCGATCACAATAACGCTCATAACCCGGAGCAGTGGCAAGAGTGGCAAGCAAAAACCGATTTGTTAATTGTACCAGGAGAAGAAAACGGAAACTCCGGCCATATCTTAGAACTCGGTATACAATCAGTCACAAAAACAGAGTCAGATTTTTATATCGACAGGGCTAAACAATTGCGGCAAGCTGGTGGCTTTATTGTTGGTTGTCATCCGCAAGAGTATCCGGATCATGGAGAAGAAGATATTCGTTCTTCTGTCGAATACTTACATGGCTTTGAAATTTTTAATGGTTTGCGTGAAAGTCGAGGTTGTGATGAAAACGCCAACGTTAAACTATGGGATCAAATTCTGACCAATGGTGATCAAATTTGGGGTGTTGCCACAGATGATTTTCATTGTGCCTATATTACACCCGGTCACGGCTGGGTAATGGTGCAAATACCAGAAAACACACCTACTCCCATTGATTGGCAGATAGTAGTAGAACAATTGAAAAAAGGGGCGTTTTACGCCAGCACCTATCCCTCTTTTGAAAAAATTGAATTTCACGACAAAGATCCGTCGAATCAACGTTTAATAGTCACAGCTAAAAGAGCAAGGTCTTTACAAGTAATAGGCGATGGTGGAATTGTTCTACACAAAGAAAAAGGCAATCAGCTTGAATGGTCAGCTATCCCTCATTTGACCTATTTCCGAATTGAGGCCATTAGTGGTATTAAACGTAGTTGGAGTCAGCCCTTCTATTGCCAAGATTAAACGAATTACTTAATCCTGTGGATAAAGTAATCCGATAGCGTCTATTTGATACAAACTGGTATCAATTGATGGTTGAAATCGAATTTCTACGGCTGAAACTTTGTAATGAGTAGTGGGTACGCTGAACCGAAAAATTCGTTTTTTGACAATGGTAGTTTCCCGAGTATCTTTTTGCCATAAGTTATGTTGATTACCATCTTGGTCAATAGCGATGACTTGTCTTATTGCTCCAGGATTACAGGTTTCATAAACCTTTAATCCTTCCATCTGAATTGGCTCAGCAAAACTAACTTGAACAAATTCAGTTGATCGTGGACGGTCTGTGGCTGGTGCCCAAGCGGTTGGTCGATCCCCATGATCTGGGTAAGTGTCAGGTTCTCCTAGTAGCTGTTCGGCAGACCAATCCATCTCATTATACTGACTACTAAATTTGAGTACTTTTTGGGCCCATAAGATATTTGGTTCGCGATGCATTTTACTTCTTTGTTCCTTCGCAGTATTGAATAAGCGTTGCAAGACTTCATCAGACAGACGATCCTGGTAACGCTCGACAAGAAATAAGCCATCCCCGATAATCATTAGTGTAGTAGGAAACGATTTGATCTGAGAACTAATACCGAACTCAAATAGGTCCCATTCGGCCCGATTGAATTGGACTAGAGGAAAATTGACCGGTTGTAGGTCATGACGTGTTTTTTTTAAATGATCTCCGGTAATGCCAATTACTTGCAGACTACCTTTTCGGTTTTGGCTATATTCAGATAAAACTTGCAAATTAGCCTGACTGGAACTTGGTGTAAAAAAGTGTAGAATCAAAATTCTGTCAGTGTAATCAGATAAAAGAATTTCGTTTCCGTCGGTATCTATCATTGTTATAGGAGATATCCGGCGATCATTAGATTGCTGACGCCTAGTTCTTCGCCTTTCCGACCCCCAAGAACCTTCTGTTTCCCTCGTCATGTCTTCGGCTTCCTCCGACCGACGAATCTGATTAGCTGTATCAATTTCACCGGCCAATTCATAAGCATCAGCTAATGATGAAAGCAAATATCGATTACCAGCTTCGTAAATTCCTCTTTTATAGACACCAACGGCATTCGAATAATTCCCGACTAACTCATAAAGTTGTCCCAAAACAGAAAAAACATCCTCACCATCAGAATAGAACTTGCGACGATCCTTGCTTTCGGATTTGTCCAAATCATCAAGTCTTCGTTGTAATTGATTGACAATGTTGGTTACCTTTGACGGTAAATCTAGTTTATGATACGTGTGAGCCAAGTCGCGGTAGAAATCATAGCGGTCAGGAGCTGACTCAATAACCTCTTCCAATAAAGAGACTACCTGATGACGATTCCCACTCTGACGGTAAGCACTCGCTAAACTGGCTGTTAAATCAAGTTTTTCATCCTCACTAGACTGTTCAAGTAATTTTTGATAAATATCAATGGCAAATTGAGATTGGCCATTAGCCAAATAGGCAGACGCTAATATAAGCTGATAATCTTTGATCGATTCCTGATGTATACTATTATTATTTTCCAAAGCTGAAGTATAAAGGGCAATTAACTTGGGCAAGGCGTTATGTTCAGAGAAACTCTGCATCATCAAATCTGTTACATATTTACCGATGCTGCTGAACATCATTGTGTTTTTTATACGTTCAGCTAAAACAACAAGCTTACCCAACGCTCCCTCTCTGCTATATTCGTCGAGTTGACCGAACATGCGACGAAAATCACGGCTACTATTTCTAGCGCCGGAGGACCAATTCCCAACATCATCAACGGCATAAACAGCATACTCTTGCGAAAAATTACCAGTGTCATCAATATATTGACCGGCATCGGTAGGTAACGTAGCAATCACGGTTTCACCCTTTCTAATTCGATAAGAGACCACATCCCCCGAAGGACTCGGTTGCCAAGTGATTTTCCGGTGAGATATTTTGATCGCCGAAAGATCATCGGTGAATGGTATTTCCTCTGTCATTGATGCAGGCATTTCTGGCTCAGTAATATCTGCCTTCACTCTTACAGGAATGATATTCGTGGAAACGACTAAATCGCCAATCGATCGAACTTGATAGGTGATTTCGGTATCAACCGGACAGTCGTAGTGTATGTATTCTGTTTGGTCGGCAAAATCAAGGTGGTCGACGATTTTACCATCTACCAATATTTGATATCCTTGCCCATTTAAATCTGGCTGCCAATTTAAAATTATGTCATTCTCTCCAGCAACCGGCTGAGCAGAAAAATCTGATAGTGGGGGGTGCCCCCCTTTTTCTACTTGAGTTTCATCTAATTGCTCTTCAATAACTGACCTAAATACTACCAATTGGTGTTTGTAAGACTTAGCCTCCGCTAAAACTTGGTTCAAATCACCAATTAAGTTATAAACAACGGGTGTTTGTCCTTCGCTAGATAGTGAAAAGACTTGTTCAATCTCACCATCAGCTAACATTTGCTTGGTTCGTTCGGCTTTTTGCAACATCTGTTGGGCAGCAACAGCAGATTCTTCTGTTAAAATCATTTGGTCGACTAGTTTAGATTGATAGCTAATTTCCATCTGATATTTTTTTATTTCCTTTGGCTCAGAATCAGGTGAATCGCCAAACCAAAGTTCGTCCATGAGTATTGCAGCGTCTTCAGAGCTAGACTGCCCATCGACTGGTTCCGGCAACGTAGCCAACACTTCGAGCTTTATTTCATCTGTCAATATTTGGCCATTGGTTATAGTCATAATGGACCAATCGGGTCCGCGG
Source organism: uncultured bacterium (assembly GCA_964451145.1). Classification (GTDB taxonomy): domain Bacteria; phylum Poribacteria; class WGA-4E; order WGA-4E; family UBA9662; genus TMED15. The sequence goes on from CAYVHK010000217.1 coordinate 3,878, forward strand.
AGCCATCCATGAACGCTACCAGTCTGGCTAATTTCCCACTGGCCGATGGATGAATTATCGAAGTTATAATTAGCTGACATAAAATCAAGCGGAGTCTTAAGGGCAGTTGCCGTAGTTGAAAAGGCCCAAGCCGTTTCAGTCGGTGACAAACCAGATAAAATATTATTCTCCAATTGGAAGACCAACATAAATTGACTTTCTAAACTGCCAAAATTGACGTACGTTTCTGGAGGTATTTTTCGACCATTCTGAGTTATTCCTTCAATGCTTGATCGTAATACATCATACTGTTTGCCGAACAGCAAATAAGAATCCACAGTATAGGCCAAAGTTACTGTCAAATCCGCTAGAACAAATCGGCAATCAAGCTGACTGTATTGAGTTAGTTTAATATTTTCATTTGGCTTCGGTGCTTTAGCGGTTACAAAACTAGAAGTGATCAATTGCACCAAAACGATCAAAAAAATGAACAATTTAAGTTTTGCAATTTTTGGGAAAGTGTGCATTTGAGTCATGAGTTTTCCTATTGCTCTAACAATTGTTCTATACCAATGGGATTGTCATCATAATCAAAAAACTGAATGCGACTTGGTTTTTTAGTCTGAGGCAAAATCAGTCGCCATTTAATCGCTGATAACCATTGGGGTTGGCAATCCAATACTGTTTCATCATTCAAGATAATTTTTATCATTTTAGTTTCGACAGGTGCTGTTCCCTGTAGGATACATTGGTCTGACTTCCACTCAGTTACTTTAGCTTTCGCTTCTGGAATTACACTATTAAGATAAGACGTTCGATCCCGAATAAAGTCCATTAATGTATCAGGATACTTACCACCAACTATTTTATGGTAATGTTGAACTCGTGGGAGAAGATAAGCAACATTAAAATACTTGTTCATCATCTCTCGCATAAAACCAAAGTAAAGATGTTGATGGGTAGGACTCTGCTGGAATCGTCGAATAGTTGGTGCGTTAGCCCACACTGTCATGTTAGTTCGCTCATAGCCCCACTCATTATCCCAAGCTAACAATTCCCACCTTTTGCTTTTGCTGGGTCGGTAAATATAAGCGTTTTGACCAGACGTAGCCCCAATAAAATCCCAATCACTGACGACTACTCTTGTTGCCAGCATCCGTAACCATTGTTCAACATTAATATGCTTGGACACTGCTGTTTCGTAGGATGAGATCGATGATTCCTCTGTAACCGACGAATCGGATTCGTAATTCATTACTTTTAGTAATTCAAATAATGGCGCAAAATCATCCTTATTTTCACGGGACCGTGGCTGGTAATTCCATCGGTACAAATCTAAATCGTCTTTCCCGTACCACTCGAAATTGGCCGATTTGCTTCTAAAATTTTGCGCATCTCCCGGCTCTCCACGAAAATCAAAATAGGAAGTAATTTCGAATAACTGATCGTTGTTATCTTGTGGATAAAAAATTGACAAGAATTGACTATTGGGCGGCATAATATCCCCCCAAACTGGATGGGCTTGATCGCTGTTGAAACGAACCGTAATCCACTCTTGATCTCCTCTGGGCAGTCCCATTTTTCGAAGAAGATAATAGGATAACCGTTCATGATAAGATCCGCCTGGTGCATTATCATTTCGGTCAAAACGCGCCATCGAACGAAGACCGTGAAATTTCTGATCGGCATTAAAGCGAATTTTGTAACCGCTTAGATAGCCACTTCGGCCACGCCGATAAGGACTGCCTGTCCATCGACAACCGACTTGATAGTAAACATCAGTCTGATTAAAAATAAAAGTAGCATTCATCATTCGATTACTAAGTGCCGGTTGGTTGTTGATCTCTTGCACATCGTCTTTTTGCATGATAATTCGGTAGCTAGGTAATTCTGGTTTGAATTTTTCGTTGTTGTGCTCAATTCGATATAATCCGGGCCGACGAATATCACGAGGCCAAGTATTTGTTGTTCCTATTTTGTTCCTAGCTTGAACATAAAAAGCAATCGTTTGAGGCGCGGTATGATTCGGGATATTTGCTCTATAAAGGATATAATGGGACTTGGTTTGGTCGATTGGCGACATGGACACCTGTTGATAGGAGGTGGCTAAAGGATTGCCCAACCCCGTCAAACGATTAGGTCGTTCTGCTTTATAGTTCAATTGAACTTCTGAAATACCGTTGGGGTCGTAAACTTGAATTTCAATCTGCACCTCGTCTGTAGCTGTTGGCGTAATAGGCGCGTGAATGGGTTTTTGAAAAACAGGTCCAATCAAGGTCTGATAGACTGAATTACGTTGACCTGGTGTGCCAGATTGACGGGGCATTGGAATCCAATGAGTTTCGGCTAATTGATTACCGGAACATCTAGTTAGTAACAAGTTACTACCTTCTTGCCATTTAGCCCAAAATGAAACCATATACTCTTCACCTTCGATTAAGGGAAATTCAAGTGGAATCTCGACGTGATTTGGCCCTGTATTACCGGAACTAGTGGAGGATATTTTTAAACTCTTACGCCCATGTTTCGATTGGACAGCTGTCGTTTGGCTGTCGATGTGAGTACCGATGATCTCCCAATCTTCGACCCCATATTCAAAAGAACCGTTGGAAACCCACTCTTGACCTCTAGTCGCCTTAACAAAGA
>CAYVHK010000218.1:0-6490 GCA_964451145.1 uncultured bacterium
TCCCCGACAGATGACTCGATGTTTTCATCCGGATTATTCAAAACATCGATCAGTTTTTGAATTTTCTCACGTCCAATTTTATCTGAGCCTAACTTACGTTCAAAACTGCCCAACCAACCGGGATTAAAATCAACGGCGGTACCTTCATATAGGACTCCATTGTCATTGCCAAACGCTCTTTTTAACAAAGGCCGATGTACTCTTTCTACGTGGGCATAAATACCCAAATTTTGGCCATTAACTGTCAAATTGGCATAGGCACAACGGGGGGCGGGAGAACCAGCCGCATTAAATAAACCGTACCCTATAAATTGGCTGATCAAGCTAACATCTTGTTGATTATTATTAAATGTCAGATTAGTCAATCCACCAATTTGGCCTTTTTTATCCAAATGATTAAGTTTAATCTTAAGCGATGGACGAGTTGAATTTTGTGAACCAATAAAACCTTTTTTACGAACACCTACCCGAGAAAATTCAACACCATCAATAGAAACGCTGGCTTCAACGTATGTATAGGGATGATCAATAGGAGCATATTGTCGACTTTCATGCAATGCTTCAAAAAAATTACGAGATTGGTAACGAATAGTATCCCAATCCTCAGAATTAACTGTAATTTGCACATCTAAAACTCGATCGTATGGAAAGAGATCATCTGCCTGCAATTCTCTCTGACTATTATTTTGTGCTATGTTCGTGTCTGTGATTAAACTGATTAAATTAATCAACAAAATCAACCGATAAACCGTTGTTAACATAGAAGAATCTCCAGGCCGAATTTGGCTTTTGAATTATATTTTTAAAAATTAATTTATGATTTTATTTTTCCTTCGATGATCATAAAAACAGCATGTTCATATTGACCAGCAAAGTAACATGAAATTTAGTGTGAATTCTAAAGATCTATTTCGGAAAGAGCGGATGTATCTCGATACCATATTCAAATTCAGAGACAGAAAAATAAGTTTTTGATAAATCAATGGAAAGATAGGACGAAGTGCCTGGAGCCGCACCATGCCCGGAAGTAAACACTACCTGCTGGTCATGCAATCGAGAGATACCGTCTTTGACACTCTGAGTAGGCAAATAGCTGAGTGGTGTATGTCCAACCACTAAAAACTGGCCGCCGATTTGCTCTAAAAAGCCTCGTGTCTGTAGATGAGTATATCCACCACTCAGAGCAAAATCGGGACGTCCCCACAGAAGTTGTGTTAAAATTTTCTCCGTCGGCTGTACTAAATCTGACAATTTGGTTGCAACTGATGAAGTGCCCGCATGAACAGCCACAAGACCATTCTTTCCCACGGCAATAATTGGTAGTTTGCTCAAGAAGTCATACTGCTCATCATTCATTCGTTCAATAAAGTTAAACTGTTGAAAGTAACTACCTTGTGGGCTACGATACAGAGAAGCAATTAGTTCTTTACGGTTGCTATCATTCATACCATTTGCTTTTAACATTGCATAAATTTCGGTAGCCGCTAGTTCATGGTTGCCTTTAAGATAAATTAAGCGCATTCCATTTTTACCAAGTTCTCCTTGCAACTGCATAACGCGATCCACTAATTTTGCGTCTGATTGCGGATCAGGTATTTTCTCTGTTAATTTATGATCAATGGCATCACCGAGAATTAGCCCGTAGACATCTTTCCCAGTCTTGATCTGTTCAATTAGATTACTTTCTTTAAGCCACTGCTCGAAAAAATCCAACTTGCCGTGAAAATCAGTTCCTAAATAGACTGTGCCATGAGAAGGCAAGACAACCAAATCGCCGTCTTGTGTAATTTGATCAGGATAATCGACTAGCAGTTTTCCAGTCAATGGCTCCGATACAACCCAAATGGGAAACAGAATTAAATTAAAAAACAAGAAAATAAAAAATATTATTGATCCATTGCGTAGCATCACAAGATTAATTATAACCAGCGTTGGTGTAGTTCGACTTAGTATCAGGACCGTGACCTAGCTGGCTTAACCTTTTCCGGAATTGCTGGATGACGTTGATATAATCTGGATGGTCAATGAAATTTCGTCTCTCAGTAGGATCAATCTTGAGATTAAACAAAACCTCCGGGACTTTGCTACCGTAATATTGGTATTTAAGATGGTCCTGCTTAATCATCAAATTGGTAGAACCAAATTGTGAAATAGTTTCGTTTGACCAATCGTTACTTTGTCCATTCATCAATGGTACCAGTGAGCGACTATCTAATCCATTGGGGCAAGGAATCCCGACCAAATCACACAGAGTAGCAAACAAATCACACAAATTAACGTTTTCCTCAACCACTAGTGGTTTGAATTTTTGAGGATAGCGTATAATTAGTGGTACACGGACGCTACCTTCAAAAAACTTCTGTTTTTCCCAAATACCATGCTGACCTAACATTTCCCCGTGGTCGGAAGTATAGACAATAATCCACTCATCCAAGTTTTGACCAATATTTTCCAAAGCTGATAAAACTGATTGATAATGAGTATCAATAGTTTCAACCATACCGTAGTATGCAGCAACAGCTCGTCTTAACTCTCGTTCGGAAGCATCCCTGCCAGGTACAACTTGGCGTTGGCTCAGAAATGGATGTTCAAACACAACCTGATCGAAATAAGGCTGTACTCGATTGAGATAATAAGTAAATTTTTCGTGATCTGTTTGGTAAGGATAATGGGGTTGTAGCAAACTCAGTTTTAATAATATTGGTTTTTGGCCTTGCTCTCGGTCATAGTAAGAACTGTTGAAATAGTCGTCCATAAAGTGCAGGGCACTATCAGTCCAAATCTGGTCTCTGGTGACACAGGGAGACAACCCTACCCCAGCTTTTTTGACCTCCTTACTATCAGACCATTTGAAACTAGAAAAAGCACGCGAATACTGGTCAAAGTCGGACTCCGATCGATCTGCTATCTGATTGCTACTAACATGAGTATCACCAGCTGGCCGTTGAGTCCAACCTTGCATCTGATCTTGACCTTGATGATGTAATTTGCCACAGGCTACCGTTTCATAAGCATAACGGGATAATTGTCGAGAAAAAGTCATATGGTTAGCTGGTAGATCAATCCATCCTTCACAGCCAACCGTTTTGGGTAATTGTCCTGACATCATGCATTGTCGACCTGGCACACAGATTGGAGAAGGTGTATAAGCGTTACGAAAAACGGTACCTGTTTCAGCCAACCAATCGAGGGTGGGTGTACGAACAACCGAGTCTCCTTCATATCCGGTTACGTCAGCTCGGTGTTCGTCACTCATTAAAAATAGGATATTGGGTCTTTTTTTCATTTTTAGATCAGTATTTTGTATTTTTCTATATAGATTTAAACTGAGCTCTTTACCCCACAAGTCAAAACATTAGAATGGGAAAAAAACGCAAAATATAGGCTGGGCTGCTGGATCAAAGTTTTACTCTTCACTTTAAATGAAACGAAACACCCTAACCATCACAAGAATCTTTCATCTCCAACTGAAACGGTTTGGAATGACATAAAACTGATGTACCTGAAACTATATCTGAATAGAGTAAGACTTATTATAAGTAAACAAGCTAAATTGGTCAATGTGCAACTGATTGGCCGAATGCTTGATTGACAACCTTCTATACTGTCCGTATAATCGCCTCCGGCGTAGGTCACCCTATACGATATACCTACACGATCTAATTTCGATAATAATCCTATCTGGAGACGCAATCTATGAGCAGGAAACTGACAGCGGTTACCATCGGAGCAGTGTGGGCTGGTGAAGGCCAAACCATAGACTTAGAGTTTGTTGGCGTGGAGGTGAAAGCTATTTGTGCGAGGAACCTGGATGTAGTACAGCAAGTGGCTAATCGATTGGATTTAGCTGAGGCTTCTGTGAATTGGCGAGAGACACTCGAACGAGTGCAGCCAGACATAGTTGCAATTGCTACACCGGCAGTTTTACGGGAACCAGTGGTTGAAATGGCCACAAATTTAGGTTGCCACATTTACTGTGACAAACCACTTGCAACCACTGCTGACGAAGCGGGTCGAATTTACCAGATGGTTAAATCCGCTAATGTTAAGCATGCTTACGCTGCCACACACTGCTACGACCCAGGTGTAGCTTGGCTCAATGAACTATTGAAGCAAGACATCATTGGTACCTTGCGAGATATTGTTGTTACCACTAGGGGGCGTCGGTCTCCATCAACAGTTATGCCTTGGTTATGGATGCAGACCTTAGAAGCCGGTGGCGGGGCTTTGAACAACGGGTTGCCGCACATGCTCGGAATTTTGCAAACTATCACTGATGGCGAATTATTGCGGTCAATGGGTGAGGCTCGCGTTCTAACAACAGAAGCACCAGTCATTCCTGATCTGCATGATTATCGAGACTGGCTCAAACAGGGAGGGAAATTAACGCGTAAAAATACGGCTCATCTCGAATGGCGGCCTGTAGATGCCGACAACGTCTTTTCTGCGCTTCTTCAGTTTAGGGTTAATCATGTCGATGTATCGGCCACAGTCTTGTTTGGAACGGGTCAACCAGTATCTACCAGTGCAAACGGAATCCGGATTTACGGAGATAAGGGCACATTGACTACAGAAGGTACATTTAATCTGAACAAAATTTCACTATATGGCAACGGTGCCGAGAAATCTGAAGAGTTAAAGATTCCACAACGTTTATAAGATCAAGTGCCGACGATTGGTGATTATGTTCAAAATCGATGGTGTGCGTTGGCCAGTGATTTCTTGGCTGACATCCAAGGGAAACAACACCGGACTTATCTAACTTTTCGAGATGGCTGGCGCTATCAACTTGCGATTGAGTCTATTCGAAAAGGCGAAGGCTGGTTAGAATTACCTGAATAAGAAGGATGAGTAGAAAATTGAATTTCAACTTCCAAGACGTTATCTACCATCTGGGACTTGGAGCATAAAATCACCAAAACTTCAAATGAAATTTTGGTTCAAGGTCGAAGTTGAAAATTTAGATCACTTAAATGTTACTGATTAGGACAAATCAGGATTGGTCATTGGTTACCTCAGTCGAATCCACATAAAAATCATCCAAGACTACCGTATGTGTGGACAAGGTACTACTCATTATGTCATGGTGTATGCTCATCTCAAAGGTCTCACCTAGGATCAGCATCATTTCTGACCTATCCTTCAGCCAAGTCATTTTTTATTGACTGACTACTAATAGTAGCAGTGAAAGTAACAAAAAACAGCGACCGAAAGAAGATATTCATGGAGGCTAACTTTTTTCGATAACCACAAAGCGCAGTGCTATATCATAATACGATAAGGTACGAAGACGATGACCTTGTAATATCAAAGGATCCATTGAGTGAATGGCCTGTTGGGGAAACCAGTCGCAAGAAAGAAGAAAAGAAAGTTGGATCCTAGGACCGCTTAATCGGTCAACGCACTTCATTTGATCGACATTTTTCTCCTACCTCAGCCCAACAGATCAAGTTTGCTAGTTTGAATTTTATTCTTTATTCTAATCTCAAACTTAATAATCATTTTTTAAGCTAATATACGACTCTTAATCTCCAATATTCTGCTGTTGACAGGCTCGGAAGATCTATCTATGATTACAAAAGGTAGTATGATAACAAAGAAGAAGGTGCATGATGCTAAAAGTAATTAGTTGTATAGGAATAGTCATATGTTTGGTCTTTGGTTTATTGATTTGCCCTTCTTGGGCAGCGCAATTTACAGATGGTCTAGTAGTCTATCTTCCCTTTGATGAAGGCGCAGGTCAAAACACAAAGGATGCCAGTGGAAATAAACACGATGGAATTTTAGAAGGACCAATCAAGTGGGATAAGGGTAAATTTGGTAAAGCGCTACGACTTACAACAGGTAAAGGAACATGGGTAAAAGTTGAAGATACCAAAATATTAAACGTGGATGCCTTTACCTTTATGGCTTGGGTCAATATTGAAGATTGGAATGGTATTAAACAAATAGTTGGTAAATCAGTTCATGGTGGTTGTGGAGGACGTGATCAGTACGGTCTCTTTAGTGAAGGTGGAAATATGAAACTTCGACTGGAAACTGAGAAAGGCAGACATGACGTAACAGCCGAGATCCCAGGAACTAAAAAGTGGGTCCACCTAGCCTGTTCTAACGATGGAAAAGAAGCTAAAATCTTCTATGACGGAAAAGAAGTTGCGAAAGGTAATACACCTGGAAAACTCAAAGTAAGCGATGCCCCTTGGGCCATTGGGCAGGATTGCAAGCGACTAAACTATATACCGACGGGTTTAATAGATGAAGTTCGATTATGGAATCGCGTCTTGGAAGAAAAAGAAATAGAGAATTACATGAAAATGGGAGCCAAAGAGGCGTTAGCAGTCAATCCGGAAACTAAATTATCTGTAGTTTGGGGGAATGTTAGGACACAGTTTTAGTTAACGGAAATAGCAGAAGTAGAAGAAGAGGGTTTGTTGATTAACAGATGAAATTGTACTGTAAGAAGAAGTTTTTGTAAGAGAGTTTCTATTCT
>CAYVHK010000219.1:0-2247 GCA_964451145.1 uncultured bacterium
AGCTTTATCTCAGTTTATGTCTGTCGGGAATTGCCAAATTCGACAGATTGATATATACTTTGGCAGTAGTGATAAAGATGCCGAGATAGGATATGAGCGTCTTGCTGCAGGTGATTTTTTAGCGAAACATAGAACTCTTTCTTTTGAAAAACAGGTTGTAATTTAGTGGGAATTCGGGAGCGGAAGAGAAATACATTTTCACCTTTACTTTTTTGAGATGAAAATTCAATGGGTACCTCTTGAATTGTATTGCTTCTCTCTATTAGGCTTGAAATCCTTTATTAATACTGAAAACGACCGTATCGCAGTCTTTAGTTGCTACAGCAATATCAACAGTAAATAGCAGGATTAGGAGCCGTACCTCGACTTACTGGCAAATACTATTTCGTCCAGTTCCAGCTACTAATGATTCAGTTGGTGAAACTTATCAACATTAGGGGGAAATGTACTGGCAAACGTTTACCCACTGAAGCAAAATGAGAATGAGCTATTTTTAGCAAATTGGAGCATAAAACATACTCTTGGATTAAGAGTGAAAATTTTGCCCGTATCTATGTTAACCGTGAAAAAATTGGTGATAGCAATACGTGGAATGAATAATCAGTACTAGTAAATATTTTAAAACCGAATGAGTATAGGCTATACGACATACTCGATAATGTCAGAATTGGTGTGATAGTGATGCAAAATGCAAGATATTTACTAACACGAGTCTTGGTTTAGAATAGCCTGCACATAACTGACTGATTCAATTTCGGATTTCGATGTATCCAAACAACGCCTTATTATCAGACTTACTTGTTTATTGTACGATTGAAATTGGCTACGAAATCTAAAGGCCAGTCATATTTTGATATGGACTGACACCAGTTATCAAACGTTTCAATTTATTATCTTTTTATATGTTACTTTACACCAAATATCTTACTCATTTGAATGACGTTCATGTCATTTGAGGCAGAATTTATGATTTCATCGACTCCGCTTGCTAACGAGCAAATACAACATTTCAAAAACCACGGCTTTCTGATTCTAAAGAATTTACTTGACCAATCCTCTATCGATCAATTGCGTAAGCAAATCTGGCGTGAACTGGAAGCTAGTTTAGATCAGCCAGAAAGCTGGCCGACGGAAAAATCTGGACTAGATGGTTATCAGTATGATCCGCCTGAGTCGGCTTTAGCTCATTACCCTGCATTAACTTCTATCATGCAGCAGTTAGGTGGTGGGAATTTTGCTGCTGGTGGTGGCATTCCTATCATTCGTTGGCCTGAACCAGAAAGATCTTGGCAGTTGCCTCAATCAGGACATATTGACGCTTATGGTGGTTATTGGGCCCCCTTTATGATTGGTGCAACTACCTATTTGTATGATGTGGAACCGAAAGGCGGAGCTTTCATATTTTGGCCCGATAGCCATCATGCAGCCCATCGATATTTTAGACAAAATCCCACTCAAGTGGATGGTAGCTTTATGAAGGAAGAAGGGTTTTCTTGGGACGTCTTCTGTGATAACCCTAAGACTGGAGGCCAAGAATTTGTAGCTGATGCTGGCGATGTAGTACTTTGGCATTCCTATCTGACTCACAATGGGTCAACCAATGTCAATGATTCACCACGCATGGCGCTTTTCGCACGTCGGCCCCATTACCAACAAAGGCAATCAACAGAGTTTCGATATGAAATACCAGAGGATCTGTGGAAATACTGGGCCATATAACCTAGTTGCCTCCCATCAAAGGCAGTGAAAATAGTGCTGAAAAAATTTGTCCTATTTTACTTATTGTCTGTCTATAGTCTGTGCTAGTTGGGCTAAGATTTCGGCGTAAAAATCCAAGGTGTTGCAGTTTTAGATCAACAGATTAAGGAATAATACTCATTATTAGTCGCATGCTAGACTATGATCGAACTGTATGCCTCTATAATTCGCGCCCCAATATGATTCAGTTCAATCATTTTTATAACCCTCGCTTATTTGATGACCTATTACTTAGACTCTAATAGTAGTAAGTGTAGATTTTTCTTGATCTTGGCATTTGATTATATCATAATTTTTTCTTGTTTTGGCTTACTGGGGTTTTGCATCCAAGTTTGCTCCAACAGAAGAAGTCTCCACAGAAATAATTTTAAAAGATGGTACACTAATGATCGTGGTTTCTTTCATAGTAAAAATTTCTATTGGGCTATGTATTTTAATAAACTGGCCGACGAAACATCAGTTAGTTAAATTACTCGTTAACGGCGCTTA
>CAYVHK010000219.1:2257-3342 GCA_964451145.1 uncultured bacterium
CCTGGCTTATTATCTGTATTAGATCGAAATGTACTCTTTTTCCCATGGGTCCGTCTCTTTTGTGACTTAGACAAACAAGATTCACTGCAAAATCTCATCTTAAAGAGTACATAATTTTCACATTTTTCTGTCAAGCATGATTTAAATGACCATTTCTTACATATTAATTGATCAATATTTTCTATTGCATAATATCTTACCCAATCATGCAATGGTGTTAGATTTTTTAGAAAAGAGGCATTAAACGAGAAATTAAAATCATGAGGTATTAGCACTGCCATATCATTTGATGATTCGTTTAAAGGTAAGGGTTCATAGTAGGTTTTCGACTTATTAAAGTAAATATTTTATGTTCATCTGAAGTGAAGCTTAATTTTTCATGCCATTTTTTTAAGAGAAATTTAAGTCCGTATAATGAACTTCTGAAATGATCAATATCAAGCGATTCAAATCTTTCACTATATTTAGATAAATAATTTTCGGTATCAAAGTATTCTGACTCTGAATTTGCTAGCTGATTAGAGATTTCTAGAGTAACTTGATGTCCACAACGATGTCGGAATTCTGAATAAATTAACTTTTGTTTTGATTCTTCCATAAAATTACCAAATATATTAGTCCCACTTCTATTAACTTAGATTAAAACATAAAGGAGTCAAGAAAATGTAGGTGAAATTAGCATCCAAATAAGACATAATTACTAAATCTTGTTGGAGTTAATTGATGAATAACTATTTTGCGGTTGGAACAAATTATATTGTTATAGATATTAGAAGAACGATCAAGACGAACTAGTAGTGCTTGTCTTTTTGGTAACTTTCAGTCAATACAAAAGTTTTTTGAAAGCAACCGCACATTCACCTTGGCCTAATTAGGTCGAAAAAATGATACCTGATGATAATTGTCCAGTGATTGAGGCTAGCTCGTCTGATGCTCAATCCTATGCCAAATGGGTTGGTAATCGTTTACCTACTGAAACAGAATGGGAACATAGTATTCAAGGCAGGTTAATTAGAAAACGCTTTGCTCATGGTAATGAACTCAAAGATGCAGGTGCCTAGGAAGGTCTTTCACCAGTGAAAAGT
>CAYVHK010000219.1:3442-6434 GCA_964451145.1 uncultured bacterium
TAATTATTATGGATTATTCGATGTAATGGAAACTGTTTGGGACTGATGTGAAAATTTATATAATGTAAACTATTATTTTGTATCAGAAACTGAAAACCCTAAAGAGCCTGAATTCACTACAAAGGAAGGGCGAGTGATTCGAGGAGGTAGTTGGATGAGTTTCAAGCATTTCCTAAGAATTGCAACAAGAAGTTACCAAAAACCGGCAATGAAGAATAACTATGTAGGTTTTAGGTGTGTAGCTGATTTAAATTAATTAGATACATCGAAGTTTAAGATGAAATATCAAAAATTCATTTGGATTTTCGTGATCTTTATGGGATTGTCTTGCGACAAAATAGAAACAGATATAGGGTTAAACAAAGCCTCTTATGTCGGTGATATACAAAAGGTAATTAGATTATTAGGTGCTGGGGCTGACGTCAACGGAAAAGGTTGGGATAATGAAACACCGCTACACAATGCCTCTTCTGCAGGACACCGAGAAATTGTGCAATTGCTACTAGTCAATAATGCTGAGGTCAATCCAATCTGTTGGAGCAAAACACCATTTGATAGAGCAAAAAATAAGGAAATCGAAAAACTACTGCGACAATATGGGGGTAAAACTGCCGAAGAATTAAAAGAATTACAAAATGGAACTCAATGAGATTATAAGTATTTGCTAAGGCGGAACTCTTTCTCGATGTCACTTAATTTTTTCCTGTTTAACGCCTTAATCCACAGTAAAATTCTTAATCAGATATTAAATAGATATTTTCATGAAATGAATCGCTATATTCGTAGATGTATAGGATACTTGTTGCATTACGAAACAAGCTAAATTGCCGAATGTAACACCTAGATGCTATAAGACCTTTATCTTTGTGGAATCTGTTTGAGTTAGAAAATCCAGAAACTTTCATTAGTATGTATCAGTTTTGGGTGCAAAAAGAATAAACACAAAACCAAGGCCAAAAATTAGCTGGCATGCAACAAAAAACCACTAATAAACTAACAGCGCAGAATCAACTGATAATAGAATATTCAAATTAAAATAGTGTGGGTATTGGTCTAGTCAAATTGATAGCTGATCTGTAGTCCTATTTCGACTGCTCAGAGTTCATTGAAGATTTCAATACAAAAAAGTCTGCTGATAAAGTAGCTCTCATTAGGCGGAGATCTACCATAGCATATAGCAACGCACAAGCAGTATTAGAAAGTTCCAGTTGGACATCCAGTCATCCATCGATGGAATTCGGTCCTGTCTGATTCTTTAGGGCTGATCGGCTGTATTCGCCTGAAGTATTTTCAGTGCTTCAGGTGTTCCTATTTTTTCTAATAACTTGGTCACATTGGCACGAACAGATGGATTTTCACGCCTTAATGCCTGTTTGAAAATCGTTAGCACTGGCTCGACGGCTTCAGGAGTGCCAATTTCTATTAAAGCATTGGCTACATTAGCTCGAACGACTGGATCCTCACTCCATAATGATTGTTTAAGAACAGGCAACACTGACTCGATTGCTTCAGGAGTACCAATCCGTACTAGAGCGTCAGCTGCATTAGCACGAACTATTGGAACTGAGTCTTGTAGTGTTCGTATCAAAGCCGGTACAATATTTTCTACTGCTTTGGTTACCTCAGTCGAACTATTTTGTCCAAATGCCTTTCGATTAGATTTCAAAAAAATCTGTGTCGAATTTTTTAATTTCCACAACGCCATCATTGTTTCAGGGTCCTCTGACCCAATTCGTCCTAATACCTCTGCCGCACTAGCACGAAACTCTGACCTATTATCTTTCAATGTTTGTATTAGATCGGGCAAGGATTTTTTTCCTATCAACACAAATGTGTCTACCGCCAGAGATTTTACCGATGGATTCTGCAATGCCTGAATCAGAAAGGGTCCAGCCTCGTCTTCCATTCCACTTAATGCCATCGTTGCACCAACACAAATCTCTGGATTTTTATCTTCTAACGCTTGTATCAATTCGGGGACGGCAAGTTCTCCTATTTTTCGTAATTTACGTATTGCACGGCTACGAGGTGTCGAACCTCCAAATACTGGCATTTTACGCCCCAAATCTTGGATTAATCTCTGAATCCCTTGTTCTTGCTTGCAACTGATCAAAACTAGCAAACAGACGAGTAGCATATGGCTAATTGTCTTCAAAACAAAGTTTTTCACTTCAACAACTCCAAATAGATAATACAAGATTATTGTACCGTGTGATTAAAATCTGAAAGTATCATGCCCGCAAAAACCAAGAGCCTACCTGTTGCCATATAAGCTAATTTTTCTTTTGTTTTCATAATAAATTCCCTATGTTATTATCTTCCTTATTGACAAAAATACTAGCTAGTAAATAATAAAATTAATGGGAAAAACAAAACAGAAATACATCATTTACCTTAACGCGCCCCTGTTATTTACCATCAGAACAAGCTTTAGACACCCCAGATTGACTCTTGAACATCTAAACAAGAGCTAACTAATTCTGAGGGGTAAAATGAGAAACTCGAGTTTTTAGTTACGGGAGTTAGGATGAACAACCTATTTTTTATGTTGCTAGTAGAGGAATAAAAAGTCAAAGGTATTGGTCCAGGTGCTTGAAGAAGGAGTCATAGAAAAAAGTAGCAACTAGCAGAATGACCAGTACCGTCAGTTTTGGATATGATGTAAACATAGGCCTATAGGAATAAAAATATTAGATAGGAAAGACGTAAGGGATCAATTGGCATGCGTGAGAAGCAATAGTATCGATGCCAAGGGAATAATCCTGACACATAAGTTGATAAAGATCAGCGTTGGAGGACAAAGGTTGTCCTAATAGTTTAGTTGATGTTTGTCCTGACAAATCTGAAGGGTTTTACCTTCCCATTCTTAAATCGAATTCTCGATGGTTTGGTCTTTTTAGAAGTGAGAAATAAATATCAATGCCAATATTGGCTCAGGATCAATTTCCGATAAATTTGATCCAACACCCTAGCCGATAAGGAATAGATGTGC
>CAYVHK010000220.1:0-6353 GCA_964451145.1 uncultured bacterium
GTTGGCATAAAAGGTTATCGGCGAATGATTCCTTTCTTCTTCGGTCTCATACTAGGTGATTTTGTAATCGGTGCTTCTTGGATGATCATCGGAATGATAGCTGACATTCCAGTGTACCATATCTTTATTTAGCAAATTTTTTCGAACTATTTCTACTTATTTTCAATGCGGTCGTTAATTATTTCAGTTTTGCCTCAGCTCAAAATGTTAATCTACCTTTCATTAGAAGTTCCCAAACCGAATATACACAGGGTCGATAGGCATCATAATTACCGAGTTAGGTTAGATTAAATGGCCCCTTACGTTATTATTTTAGTTTTGCTTTCTGCCTTATGTCATGCTTTTTGGAATTATTTGAGTAAGGTTAGTGATTCTCCTCAACTCTTTTTAGCATGGATAGCTATTGTCAACATTGTTATCTCTGTTACTGTGTTTCTAACTCTGCGTCCTTTGATTCCATCATCTATCTGGATATATATTGTTGCTTCTGCAATTGTTCACTTTTTTTATCTTGTCTCTCTTAGTCAGGCTTATACTTCAGGCGAGATTTCCTACGTCTATCCTATTGCGCGTTCTGCACCAGGGTTTATACCTATATTTGCAATTCTAATTCTTGGCGAGAAGATCTCTTTCCAAGGAATCCTTGGTATATTATGTACCCTTATTTCTGTTTATATGTTTATTCGACCAGAAGGATTATATACACTACCTAAATTCCTAGAATACTTGAAAAAACCAGAATCGATTTGGTCGTTCTCAACCTTGGCAACAGTCATAGCATATTCAATAATAGATAAAAAAGGGATGGCCGAATTTTATCATCAGATCGGTGATTCTGAAATTGTAAATGCTATTGTATACCTTTTGGCTGAATCTTTCTTATCATCAGGGCTTTATATTGGTTACATTTTTTTCCGTTTCCCATGGCAAGAAATAATTGCGACCGGACAACATTTAGGAAAACAGATTTTCATCTCGACTTTTCTAAAAATCCTCTCCTATAGCTTAATTTTGTACGTCTTAATGACGGAGTCCGTTAGTTACATCAGTGCCATTCGTCAATTTTCAGTCATCTTTGTCGTGCTGCTGGGAGGACTTAATCTGGGTGAATCGCAGTTGAAATTGAGGCTAATTTCTGGTTCTATAATGATAATTGGCATTTTCTTGATTGCGACGTCGACTTAATCTACTTTGCCCCAAACGGATAAATCAGAATTATCATATTGTTTCAGCTATTAATTAATCCAAGTAGCACAAAATTCAGTAACAGTAGCTCAAATCAATGATGTAATTGACAAGTAAATCGGAATTGTTGAATAACTTAATTTATCAGCGGGAAGTTGCATTAAATTTAATAACTTAATTAATCAGGGTGATAGGACTGAAAACAGAGAAAAAATATTTTCAGAAAATTAATTCCCATCAGATTGAGTTCGTGTTTTAGGAAAAAATACAATGGTTATAAGTGACTAGATGATTATTGAAAATCGGGAAAAAGATAACTGATACGTGGATGGCAAGTATCGGCAGGTAGTTTGTTTCCCTTCTATCCAATTGTTTCTTTCCTCATAAATTATCTACTGACTAGATCGTTTCTTTTTTATTTATGTTTTGACCTAGATTAATTCTCTAATATAATAGGAATTCATACAATCAAACTATAATTCAATGTTTGGTCAATAATTTTAGGGAAATTTGACAATTTTTTCTCATGAAATATGAACAGGTTAAGTATCTTTTAATGCAGAATTTCTAAATAACTGATCAAACAGTTGAGAGAGGAGTAAATAATGATGCGCATCGGCATGGGGCAAATGACCGTGTTAGGGGGTGAGATTGAGCAAAATTTGCATCAAGCCGCTCAGTTCATCGCTAGTGCAGCTCGACAAAAGTGTGATCTTATTGTATTACCTGAATGTCTGGACATCGGATGGACCCATACTAGCGCCGTTGATTTAGCCCAGCCAATCCCTGGGTCAACTAGCCAATTTTTCTGTCAAGCGGCGGTTAAATATCAGGTTTATGTAATTGCTGGAATCACTGAGCGGTATAACGATCAAATTTATAATGCCGCCATTCTCATCAATTCGAATGGCCAAATTTTGCTCAAACACCGAAAAATTAACGTTCTGGATATTGCCCAGCATCTGTATAGCATTGGGAACCATTTAGGTGTAGTTGAAACACCGTGGGGGAAAATTGGCCTGAATATTTGTGCTGATAATTTTCCAAATACAGCTTATTACGGACAGGCAATGGCCGGAATGGGAGCAAAATTGATCCTGTCTCCCTGTGCTTGGGCCGTTGATGCGGATCATGACAACCAAAAAGAGCCATATGGTCGTCTGTGGACAGATGCTTACACTCAGCTTGCCTTGGATCATCAAGTAGCAGTCGTGGGTGTAAGTAATGTTGGCTGGATGACCGATGGACCATGGCAAGGTCGAAAGTGCATTGGTTGTTCATTGGCGGTCGATCAGGAGGGACAAATTATCAAACAGGCCGATTACGGGGAAGAATCAGAAAGGCTGGAGATAATCGAACTTGAAATTTAGAGGGGTTAGGCTAACTATCAGATTAAAAACTAGATACTGAAAGACTAGCATTATTCCTACTAGGCTGTGCGAATTCTCTGCTTGAATGGAATATGTTTTCTAGCATTAATCCCGTACGGACTTCTTTGCGTCTACATCCTTCTCCTTCTACCTGTTTTCTCAACTGATTCCTGAACACTTCTAGGACCTATACTACTATTGGTGCTTTAATTTCATCCACCTTGACAATAATGTTAGATCAATCAAGCAGCTAAACGCATTGGTAATCCGATTTAAAAAAAACGTTAGCTTTCTTATAAAAACCATCGAATTGTCCAGTATTAGTCTATCCATCAGTATAATCTTGATTGACTTTTTAACTTGCTATTTTTTTGGCCTTTCGTAAAGTAAACTAATCTAATCATTTACAAGGGATGGTATTATGCGTTTTTTTTCAAAAATCTCAACTATTTCTCTTTTCTGTTTGCTGGCGTTATTCTTAACCTTAACCCTGGTTCAAGATAGCCATGCAGTCCAAGATGAAAATCTGGTGTTATATTTACCGTTTGATGAAGGCAAAGGCGATATGGCTAAAGACACCACTAAACATAAAAACAATGGTCAACTCCATCAGGTCGAATGGGCTAAAGGCAAATATGGAACGGCCGTTGAATTTAGTGGAAAAAAAGGAGGATGGGTAGAAGTACCTGATGCTCCTTCATTAGACATCACTGATGAAATTACCTTGATGCTTTGGGTACAACCCATGGAATTCACTGATGAATGGCTGCGAATGCTAGTCAAGACATGGGCTGGTGACGGTGAACCTTGGATGGTATATGGACTTTATCAAGAAGGTGGTACGCAAGGGAAAGTTGGTTTTATTTTATCAGTCGATAAGGCACTAGAAAAAAGATCCCCCCACGGTCCACCCATCAAGAAGGGAGAATGGACGCATTTGGCAGCTACCTATGACGGACAAGTCCAAAATATATATTACAACGGTACACTCAAAGAATCGCAAAAGGTTACAGGAAAAATCGATACCAATGATGTTCCGGTTTCTATTGGTAGAAATAATGAAGGCGATAGAGAGCACTACGTAGGATTGATAGATGAAGTAGCTATCTGGAATAAGGCATTAACCAAGGATGAGATCAAAGAAGCAATGGACAGTGTAGCTTATGTCGAATCCAAGAATAAACTGTCTACCTATTGGGGTTCCATTAAAGGTCTCTATATAGACTAAATAAAGACTAAGACAATGGCAGTATAAGTAAAATAATCAAATGAGAACACCAAAAATGTTCTCATTTGAACCGTATATCGAACCGGCTAACGAAGCAACACTTCCACGTTTGAGATATTACACTGCAGAACCGTTTCGACTTAGAATACATTTGCGTTGCCAGCTAAGTTAAATTGGCAATTTAGACCAAAGGATTTATAAATAGGAAAAATGAACATTAAGCCAATTCCCAACGGTACGTCTTTTCAGTTTGGTGAACAGACCTTCTATTTTGGCGATACAATTGTAGAGCTAGAAAATTCATCTCACCTAATCGATCAACCAGATCAACTGCGGAACAAATTAGCCGTTGATGGTTATCTGTTTTTGCGAGGATTTCATCCAACCAGTAAAGTGGCATCAGCACGAAACTTTACCCTGAAAGCAATTGAACAACAAGGTGGGTTAAAAAAAGATGCTCCTATCGAAGATGGTATTGCATCGGAAGACAACCGAAACTTCGCATTTTTTCGCCAAACTGAAATAGTACATGCACCTGAAGTACTAGCTGTAGTTGACAGTCCATCAACCTTTTCTTTCTATGAGAGGTTGATGGGAGGAAAGCCGGTCATTACCTTTGATAAACGCTGGTTACGTTGTATGGCTCGTGGTGGAAGCAATCATTTTCACTATGATCAGGTTTACGTTGGCCGTGGTACACCCAACCGTTATACCATGTGGTCGGCTTTTACAACGATTGATCTGACAGGTGGCCCCTTAGTGATTTGTCTGGGATCACACCAACACGAACGATTAAAGGAAACATATGGGGCGACGGATATGGATCGTGATTTAACCGAAGCCGTCTTCAGCACCGACCCAACCGAAATGGTTGAGAAATTCGGATTCACACTAGGAACGGCTCGCTTCCAGCCTGGGGACGTGATTATTTTTGGCATGTATATGATGCATAGTTCAGCACCTAATCTAACTGATTCTTATCGTATTAGCATTGATACTCGGTATCAATTGGCCATAGAGGAGAAAGATGATCGTTTCTTTTTTCAGTCAAACGGTAAGTGGCTTGGAAATTTTTACAATCATGGGGCAACCTATACACCAATGACCGAACTGAGAAAACAATGGAAATTATTGTAGGCTGATCGTGTATTGTCAACTCCAATAAGAACGACCTATCTACCGTTAAGATTTTCCTTTTCCAATCACTAGATTGGCTATTGCTTACCATCTCCATCAATTCGACCAACAAAAATTTACGAAATCCGTAGTTAGCTTATTAGAATAACAAGGCAGAACCAGATGGGCTTGTATCTAGATGTCACTTATTTCTATCATTTGCAAGTGGGTGATTACACAGAAACTAGAAAATTGGTTATGCTGAATTGCCTGTAGAAAAATGAGACCAGTTTGACCGATAGGAGGAATCTGATGGTAACCCTACCGATTAAAAATGCAAGACTGATCAACAATCACTAAATAATTTAAACCCGACTCCCGAGTAAAAGGTAACTCGTTCACGGTTAATCAAGCGGGTATTAACAGCCAGTTGGTATTCTGTAGCACGTTCTTAAAAAGTAGCCATTTAATGAACTGTGTGTAAAATCAATCTTGTAGTCCATTTTTTGTGATGCTGGTTCATTTTTTCCAAGTTTATATATCTAGTAGTTTCAAAAAGGAAAGAATATGTTTTTGTTGATATTTTTCTGGATTTGTTTCATCTTTGTCTACCTGATTATCCATCCTTTTATCCTTTTAAAATTCAGTAAGATCCTTAAAGTTGGAAACTTTACCTTTAAGAGTATAGTCAATATCAATTTTTTACTTGTGGGGGTACAATTTCTCGCACTAGTCGCTTCTTTTACCTTCACACTCATTAATGTTAATAATGCTTTCATTTCAATCATCATTTCAATATTAGCTTTAGTTCTACAAATGGGAATAATACGAAACAAATTTAATACCAATGTTGTCAAATCGATAGCCTTATATGTTTCAATTTTTATTACCACTACTTGTATATCACTGCCAACGAGGACTTTTGTGATAATGCCATATAATGTGCCATCTGGTAGCATGGCAGATACCTTATTAGCTGGTGATAGAATACTTGTAAACAGATTAGCCTATGCCTTTCAAGCTCCGAAAAGGGAAGATATAATTGTTTTTCTCCCACCGCATGAGCGAGATAAAAACTTTATTAAACGAATTGTTGCATTGGAAGGGGACTCTGTCGAAGTTGAAGGAAAAACACTACGCATTAATGGTCAACTAATCGAAGAAAACTATACACGACACGAAAGAAATGGTCAGGATGAATACAAATTTCCAGCAGTATTTCCCCCTTTCAAGTCTTATCCTATTCCTAACTATCACCCTAACTTCAAATGGTGGTCAAATTTTTCTAAATTTGATCAAAAAGCCTTTGACCAAGTCTTTCAGGATTACCTACGTCCTCCATCTGAATTTAAGGAAAAGTTTCCAAACGGCAAACCGTTTACGGTTCCGGATGGATATGTCTTCGTTATGGGCGATAATCGAGATAATAGTCTTGACAGCCGAGTATGGGGACC
>CAYVHK010000221.1:0-6275 GCA_964451145.1 uncultured bacterium
GCTGCCCAATACTTTTGGGGCGCAAGACGAATTCGAGCCCCATTGGCTCCGCCCCGCTTGTCAGTACCTCGGAACGTCGCCGCAGAAGACCAGGCCGTTGATACTAGTTGGGAAATAGACAGCCCAGATTCGAGGATTTTATTCTTCAGCGAATCAGCATCTTGTGCATTGATCAATTCATGATCGACAGTAGGAACCGGGTCTTGCCACAGCAATTCCTCTTCGGGCACTTCAGGGCCGAGGCAACGCACGCGCGGTCCCATATCACGGTGGGTCAGTTTATACCATGCCCGAGCGAAGGCGTCCGCAAATTGATCCGGATTTTCGTGGAAGCGCCGCGAGATCGGTTCGTAGGTTGGATCTACCTTCAAGGATAGGTCTGTCGTTAACATCATGGGAGCGTGTTTTTTTTCAGGGTCGTGAGCATCCGGCACAGTTCCTTGTGCAGACGGATCTTTAGGTGTCCATTGCCAAGCACCGCCAGAACCTTTCACAAGTTCCCATTCGTAATTGAATAGGTTATCGAAGAAGCCGTTGTCCCATTTAGCTGGTTCGCTAGTCCAAGCACCTTCTAAGCCGCTCGTAATTGCATCACTACCTTTTCCACTTCCAAAGCTGTTCTTCCAGCCGAGACCTTGCTGCTCAATGGGAGACCCTTCGGGTTCAGGACCAACGTACTGATCGGCATCCGCAGCACCATGTGTTTTACCGAATGTATGTCCGCCAGCAATCAGTGCAACAGTCTCTTCGTCGTTCATAGCCATTCGAGCGAAAGTCTCTCGAATATCTCTGGCCGCAGCCAGTGGGTCAGGGTTACCGTTCGGTCCCTGAGGATTAACGTAAATCAGGCCCATTTGTACTGCACCCAGTGGCTGTTCTAAATCTCTATCGCCGGTGTAACGTTCATCCCCAAGCCAAGTAGTTTCAGGTCCCCAATAGATGTCTTCTTCAGGCCCCCAGACATCCTCACGCCCACCGGCAAATCCGAATGTTTTGAAACCCATCGACTCTAAAGCGCAGTTACCAGTGAGAATGATCAAATCAGCCCATGATAATTTTCGACCATACTTCTGCTTAATTGGCCAGAGTAATCTGACAGCTTTGTCGAGGTTACCGTTATCGGGCCAACTGTTGAGAGGAGCAAAACGGAGTGTGCCAGAAGCTCCGCCACCACGGCCATCGGCAATACGGTAGGTGCCAGCACTGTGCCAAGCCATCCGAATGAAAAACCCCCCATAGTGTCCATAATCGGCTGGCCACCAATCCTGAGATGTTGTCATGATTTTATCAATGTCATCTTTGACAGCATCAAGATCAAGTGTGTTAAACGCTTCAGCATAGTTAAAATTCTTGCCCATGGGGTTGGACAAAGGCGAATTCTGGTGAAGGATATTCAAGTTCAATTGATTCGGCCACCAGTGTTGGTTCGACGTGGTTCCGGTCGCCGTGTGTCGGTGAGATCCGCCCAAAACTGGGCACTTACTTGTGCTTTCCATGTTTTCTCCAATCGCTTATTGTTATGTCAAGTAAACCGACCCGCTGAGAACTGCCACTATTTCTCAACTCAAGTTTCGTGGCGTACCCCCCCCTGAAATTGGCAGCGAGATTCTTATTACACGGAATCGGAATGATAAATGGATTAGTTCCTTGCCAAGTTGCCACAACTGAGACACAGAGCCTGCAACATCAACTTGAGTTGGATAATTTTGAACCCATTTGTTTCTAAATCGTGCGTGTTCAGCTTTTCAAGAATTGAAATGCTAATATTTAAGACCTATTTTCAGTTTGTACAGACCAGATGATAGTGTTCGCTCAAATCTGAGCTAAATAGAGTCGAACAGTTTTTCTTAGGTAGTGACTAACCTAGATTTGACTTAAAAAACAGCCCCGATACCTAAGTTGATGTCCGTAATATGTTGCTTGGCAGCTTCGTAATTTTTGGTCTTAGACGGATAAGAGTCTTATTTTTGCATTTCTTTCAGGACAACCTAACGTTGGCACGGAAATCAATACCATTTTTATTTTTGCCCTAGCTTTAAAAGCTTAACTTGCTCGGTATATAAAATGGAGCAAACACCTCTATTTTCCTCAGCCGTAACATGTTGAAATTCTATTAAAATTTTTCTAAATATTAGGAGCAAGCTAGTTCAATTAATACGGTTATCAGTAACAATAATAGTTAGCATGTCCGAAAATGGAGTATACTTTCTAGCAAGTTGAGGGTCAAGAAAAAATTGACAGAGAAGATCGTTCCAAAATTAACGAATAGAACAAACAAAAATAAATTTTTTATTCCTTAGCTTATTCATTTATTAACATTAGAAATAATCATATAACAAATTGGCTAATATCGCAAACTGGAGATTGGTAGCCAAATGCCGTTAGATTGTTGACTAACTGCTCGCTGAAAATGATCGTCTCGGCCTAGAATATCGACGCTAATTTGATTTTGTTGTAGTATCTCTATCACTTTTCGAGTAGAAGCTTGACCGCTAGCATATTCATCTGTCAGCAAGATAAACCGACGACAGGCTTGAGCTCGAAACTTGACTTGGTTGGCTGCTTGGACCAAGGCATCCTTGGCTTTTTCACTTCCTCGACATTTAATACGACCCAAGACCTTTTCAATTTTTTTAACAGACTTGGTTTGTGCTGTGATCTCAAAATCCCAGCCGATGACTGAAAAACCACGATTATTCCGAAATGCAATCACACCTATCGTAAAATCCATTTCCTTCTGCGCGAACTGATCCGTCATTCGAGTCAAGTGTAAACGAACTGACTCAATATCATTTTTCATACTTTGACTAGCGTCGACGATAAAAACTAAATCCAGTTTTTGGCTAGTCGTTCTAATAATATGATCAGCGATTTTAGTCAAAGCCAAATCGGCCGGAGTCATCATTGACAAATCGGTTGATGATATATCAGGTGATAAATTGAATTGATCTCGTTTAAATGTTGGAGCTACAGGTCGAATTTTGCTAACTTCAATCACAGATTCTGGCAATGAAAGGGATTGATTGCTGATTTCAGTTTTTGTTTTGTTAGTATTAAAAGGAATGTCCGAAATTGTCAGCCAAGACATATTTTTACTGGCAACAGGTATTGGTGAAATCGGCTGAGTGTTGATCAAATTAGTTGGTCGAAGGAAAACCTTTGTGCCAAGGGAATTGGCCACATTCGAAAGCACGGGGCCTTGAACGGTTGGACGAATAATTCGACGTGGAATTAATTCTCTTTTAATAGATTCAACTAGTATATCAGCTACAATTGTATCTGGTATAAACGGTTTTTTTTTCGGTCGGTAAAGGACCATTGCTATAAGAAACACGAGCAGATGTATCAGTAACGAAATGAGAAAAGATCGGTATTGGGAGAGGTTCAAAATCTTTTTCTGTAGAAGATGAAAAAGCCCCATTACCAATTTGAACGGGGCTTTTTAGTCAACGATGACAGGCAGCCAATGTAGGTCAACCAGTTAGTTCTGCGTGAAACTCGGCCCAATCCTCCAAATTGTTGAGATTAATCGCATCCAAAATGGTATTGGCATCTGCCAAACCAGCCAAATCCAAAATCGACTTTCGGGTATCATCATCGTGGTTATAACCGCGGATATCAGCATTGATCTGATCCACAACAGATTGGTCAAGGCTACCACCCGATTGTTCCAGAACCCAACTTTCAAATTGTGCGTAGGTTGGTACATTGTTGTGAAGATAATCAAGCGTATTTTGTCGGTCTAAACCAAGAGCATCCAATACCATTTGGTCGAATCCGCCACCACACTCGGGATAATCCTGAGCTAATTGACCTTTTGCGTTCAAAACTACTTTCT
This sequence comes from uncultured bacterium, assembly GCA_964451145.1. Lineage (GTDB taxonomy): Bacteria > Poribacteria > WGA-4E > WGA-4E > UBA9662 > TMED15. The sequence continues at coordinate 3,839 of CAYVHK010000221.1, forward strand.
GCCATAGACGTGGCAGATGTAATACACCGGCTGGACCGGCAACACCAGAACTAATTAAAGGGTTCATCTGAAACTCCTTGTTAACTTTGCATATCTAACTGGATAAATTGCTAGGTCAACTATCATCTAAAAAGCTGCTGACCACTAACAGCCTACAATGAATTAGTAATTTGGTAAAGTTATTTTTTATCTTTTAGCTTCCCCCAAAAAAATAACACGGTCGCTCTCTATTCCTGTAGAAACAGTTCTCAGTGGTACATTTGGTGGACCGATTTTCACCGAACCATCCAAGTTGAATCGTCCACCATGGCATGGACAATCTAAGGATTTCTGTTTTTTATTGTAAGCAATAGTACATCCATTATGGCTGCAGAGCGTATTAGTCGCCGTTATGGTATCTGGATCTTTCCGAACAAGTAAAATTGTATCTTTCGGCTCTTTTATCTTTAACTTATTTAGTATGTCTCGGTTTTTTACCTCTTGACTTCCCCCAACTCTTCCCAAGTCAGCACTAATTTTAACAGATAATTTTGGGGCTTTTTTGGGTTCAACATTTTTTGACGACTCCACTTGGTCAGATACAATCGGTACTGTTTGGCTTATATGGATCCGATCAGGTTCATCATCTTCAGTCCCACAACCTGAGACTGAAGATAGCAGTAGGCCGCAGGTCGCTATTCGTGAAGTTTGATTGATGAATTTTCGGCGTTCGATTTTAGCTTCTTTTAAAATCAATATTTACTCCTAAAATGGTTCATTGAATCTGGTATAATTGTATCAGTCTGTTTTAGGCTTTTCCACTGGAAGTACTACATACATTTTCAGCATTATTCAGTTAATTCGATAATCATCTTGTACCAGTCCAATTATCCAGTTAATTATGCTATACTCAAAAAATTGGCTTTATATTTGTTAATATGATTAATCAATCTCAAGTTCGAGTCCATATTTTGGGTGGTGGCCCCGCGGGGTTGGCTGCAGCCTATTTTGCTAAAAATACAGAGATAGACTTTTTGCTGATTGAAGGTAGTCATTACTTGGGTGGAAACTGTCGCACGTTGAAATTGGGCGATTGTTTTTTTGATACTGGGGCTCATCGATTTCACGATAAAGATGTTGACGTAACCCAGATCGTCAAGAGTTTATTAGTTGATGACCTGCTTCATGTCTCAGCTCCAAGCCAAATTTTTCACCAGAATTCCTTTTTTAACTTTCCACTGACCTTAGCTGATTTGGTTATGCAACTGGATAAAAAAACATTATTCAAAGTAGTGGCCGAAAATTTACCGTTTCGTCTCAACTCGCGAGGAGCGAAAAATTTTGCCGAGTTTGCTCAACAGCAATACGGTCCAACTTTATCAAACTTGTTTTTGCTAAACTATTCCCAAAAACTTTGGGGGGTTAGTGCAGATTTGCTATCTACGTCCGTTTCTGGTGGCCGTTTAAAAGGCTTGAATATTAAAAATTTCATCCGAGAGTCAATTTTGGGATCAGAGCAATCAACAGAACACATAGACGGAAGTTTCTTATACCCAAGATATGGTTTCGGTATGATTGTGGATAAACTGACTGAGTTCGTTGGCTTGAAACACATTCATACTGGCTGTCGAGTTACGCAAATTCGACATCGGAAAAGAAAAATTGAGAGTATCGTTATCAACAAAAGTCAGAGAGTCCCGGTATCCCAAGTTATTAGTACTTTACCCTTGACTCTGACGTTACAAATACTCGAACCAAAACCACCAACTGAATTGATTGAAATTGCTAAATCTATTCGGTTTCGCCACTTGATTTTATCGGTCTTTTGCATAAATCGTGATAATGTTAGCCCAAATGCCTCAATCTATTTTCCCGATCCAAAATTTCCCTTTACTCGGCTGTATGAACCCAAAAATCGTAGTCGGCAGATGGCACCAGAAGAACAAACAGCTATTGTTCTAGAATTACCTTGCAATCAAAATGATACCCTTTGGCATCAACCAGAACCAAAATTACAGCAGCAGATTTCGCAAATGCTAAAAAAGATTGCCCTAATCGAACCAACCGAAATACGACAACAAAAAACATATAAATTACCGTTTGCTTACCCCATCTTGACTGTCGGTTTTGAAAAACAGGTTGCTCTATTGGTTGATTATTGTCAACAGTTTGACAACTTACAGCTAACTGGTCGCAACGCACTCTTCCAATATTTGCATTTCCATGATTTGTTTAAATTAGGGAAAATGACTGTTGACCGCATATCGGCTTGATTGGATTAGTATTTAATTAGTGGGTTTGTACTTGACAGTAAAATTTAATTGTTGATAGAATTATACTCAGCGCCTGTGTTGAAATTGAGCCTCAGTCTCACCAAGGGGTCGGAGAATCAAAAAAATCATAGTAAAAAGGAATTAAAAAATTGAAATATAAATTCTGCGTCGTTTTATCTATCATT
>CAYVHK010000222.1:0-6237 GCA_964451145.1 uncultured bacterium
ACCGCTAAACGTGAGGCAAAAACTAACCATTATGATGCCATTATCTGTTTAGGAGCAGTAATTCGTGGATCAACGTCCCATTTCGATTATGTTGCTGGTGAAAGCGCCAAAGGTATCGCTCAAGTGGCACTATCCACGGATGTCCCTTTGGTTTTCGGTTTGATTACCACTGACACTATCGAACAAGCCATCGAAAGGGCAGGCACAAAAGCTGGTAATAAAGGCGCAGAAGCTAGTATTACAGCGATTGAGATGGTCAACCTACACCGGCAGATTGATCATCTCAATACATCAGTATCCCAATGATTGCTATTATCGACTACAACGCTGGTAATTTGACCAGCGTTCAAAGAGCGGTTCACCATCTCGGTTTTCAGTCTGAAATTACCGGAGACCTGGAGCGGATTCAATCAGCCCCAAAAATTATTTTCCCTGGTGTTGGAGCTGCTAAGGCAACTATGGCCGAATTACAAAAACAGGGATTAGACCGTGTTTTGCAGAAAGCTTTTTTAGCAGATAAACCAATGCTGGGTATCTGTATCGGTATCCAAATTTTATTTAGCCACAGTTCAGAAGAAAATACTAGATGTCTAGGTCTACTACCAGGTCAGGTTAAAAAATTTTCGGTTAATGAGTGCTGCAAAGTACCACAAATTGGTTGGAATACTATGCACCAAACTCAACCCCACTGGATTTTTTCAGGGGTGCCCAATCCGTCTTATTTCTATTTTGTTAACTCGTACTATCCGGTTCCAGATAACACAGAGATTCAGATCGGTTGCACTCACTATACCATCGATTTTTGCAGCGTAGTTGCAACGAGAAATTTAGTAGCCACACAATTCCACTTAGAAAAGAGCGGTGCTGTTGGATTAAAAATGTTAGCCAATTTTCTCAACTATTGGCCCCAAGAAGGGTAAAACTCCTTTTAGATAATGCCATCAGTACTCTTAACGGGACTGGTTGTTTTGATTAACCTTTTTCTCTACGGAGCTAAAGGTCCATTGCTGGGGTTCCGGAACGCCTACATCGCTACGCACCTATACTACGGGGTGATGATCTTAGCTGGTCGTTTTTCGTTGCGAGCCGGACAATACGCCATTTTAGTGCTGACTACAATAGCAAATTTGGTGTATGTGGCTCTGAATCCTAATCAAGTTGAGTTTGTAATCGTGGCCTTGATCTATCCTTTTGTGGCTCTTTCCATCGTACGGACAATCTGGTGGTTAAAAGCGGAGCGACAGAAAACGACAATGCAATTAGATAATATTGATTCAGTGAACACAGATCTAGCTAAACAAATTCATAGTTTGTCGACGCTATTCGATATCAGCCAAATTGCCAATATGCGACGAAAACCAGCAACTGCAGATTTGGATACATTATTGGAGCAAATTATTCAAGTCTTAGCAGAGAAAATGGGCATTCATCGTTTGACCCTTCGGATCTGGACTAACGATCAGCTATCGCAAACGATTTTGGCGACTGTTGGCTTAACCAAATCCGAAATTCGACGAGGTGAAGTCAATAATATAAAGCAAATATGCCGATATGTATTGGCTGAAAATGAGCCGGTTGCCATTCTACATCAAGAAGGAAAAATGTGTCCTATCACCTCAATTTCAAACAAGGATCAAGTGGCTGCTTGGTGCTTACCTATTAGGGTTAACCAACAGCCCGTTGGTACATTAACCCTTGACAAAGCAGCTGACCAATTTTCAGTAGACGAAGATTTAAGGATTTTAACTATCGTGGCATCAATAATGGCACAGCGAGTTGAAATTCAACAGATGTTTGATTCAATGGTTGAAGCTGAACGATTGACAACTTTGGGGAAAATGGCAACTACTATTGCTCACGAGGTGCGCAACCCTTTAGGTGGGATCCGAGGTTCTGCACAGTTGTTAGAGTTGCAGTTAACCGACTTAAATGACTCTTCAGAAAGTCAAATTTATCTCGATATCATTCTTAAAGAAGTCGATCGGCTAAATCGAGTAGTAGAAGAGTTGCTCGTCTTCGGTCGTCCTTACGAACCAAACTTCGAATTGGTCAATTTAACACAGATGATAACTGAAACACTAGAGTTGTGTCGAGTTGACTTTGAAAAACATGAAATCCAAATTGTGAAATTGTTTGAAGCTACCTTGCCGATGGTGGAAATTGATCGAGACCGAATACAACAAGTGGTTCTCAATCTCTGCCGAAATGCTATTGAAGCAATGAACGATTGGGGACAACTAACACTTAGTTTGCAACGGACGAATGACACGAAGCATGTGCAACTTCGACTTGAAGATACAGGACGAGGAATCGACAAAGACATCGTACCCCACTTGTTTGATCCATTTTTCACGACCAAACCAAAGGGGACTGGTATTGGTCTAGCACTCAGTCAACAGATTGTGGCTGAACATGGTGGACAGATCGGAGTTGATGTAACAAAGACGGAAGGAGCGGCGTTTATTATGACGCTGCCGATTAAACAGAATTAGACAAATGGAGTTTCGAAATAGAGTTTCAAATGCAAAATCCTAGAGTTTTAATTGCAGATGATGATGACAGCATTAGGTTTGTTCTACAGAAAATACTTGAAAAAGCTGGATTTACTGTTGATACAGCCAAAAACGGCAGAGAAACTCTCGAATGTTGCCAACTTGAAGCCTACGCAGTTGTTTTTCTAGACATTATTATGCCCGATGCCAACGGGTTAAACTTGATTAACGAATTGAAGACTATAGACCAAACTAGTTCAATCATCATCATAACTGCTCACGGAGATACACAAACTGCTATCGAAGCTGCTAAGCGACACTCTTACGACTATGTTACAAAACCCTTTGATCGAGAAGAAATGATTGAGATGGCTAACCGGGCTGCAGAAGCTTCTATTCAAGCACGATCGACTATTCTGAGTCAAGAAGATGAGAAAAGCCCTGTAGCCTCATTTTCAGACACTAGCAACAGCCAAATTATTGGTCAAAGTGCTGCTATGCGAAAAGTCTTCCAGACTGTCGGCCGTGCTGCTGTCAGTGATGAAACAGTGTTAGTTATTGGTGAAAGTGGCACTGGAAAAGAGTTGGTTGCAAAAGCAATCCACGAAAACAGTGATCGTGCTCATTCTACTTTTATAGTAGTGGACTGTAGTGCCATACCAGCCAACCTAATGGAGAGCGCCTTATTTGGTCACGTTAAAGGTGCCTTTACTGGAGCGGACCAAGCTCACCAAGGAAAATTCGAACAGGCCAATAACGGTACTATTTTTTTGGATGAAGTCGGCGAATTACCCCCCGAAGTACAAATGAAACTACTGAGGGTTTTGCAAGAACGAGAGATTGAACCAATTGGCTCCGGCCATCGGCATAAGGTAGATGTGCGCGTTGTTTCAGCTACCAATCGACAGCTAGATCAAGAGGTAAGGAAAGGTAATTTTCGACAAGACTTGTTTTACCGCCTCAACGTCATTCCTATTTACTTGCCCCCTCTACGTGAACGTTTGGAAGATATTCCTGCATTAGTTGATTTATTTATTTCTCGATTTGCTGAAAATTATAGTCAACCCAAAGTTCCGATCTCAAATACAGTAATGAAAAAGCTTCTCCATCATAATTGGATCGGTAATGTACGCGAATTAGAAAACACTATCAAACGAGGTTTAGTAATGAGTTCTGGTAGTGCTTTGTTGCCCGAACACTTTCCTGTTTTCGAAAATGTTGTCGCCTTTAATGCTAAGATGGAGCTTGATTTGCAACGTGAAATTCGACAACTAGTATCTCACCAAGTTGAGCAATACATAGAACATAATGAAACCAACTTTGAGTTAGGAAATCTGTACGTAGAAATCCGTCGTGCATATGAAAAGCCTCTATTTGAAGCTGTTCTAGCACATACTGATGGTAATCGCAGTCGAGCCGCTCAGCTATTGGGGATCAATCGAAATACACTTCATTCACGCATTCAAGAGTTGTCAATTCAGAAATAGGCGTTGAGGAAAAAACCGTGGATATGGGAAAAATTATCGGTACAGTGATAGCTACACAAAAAGATACTACACTGGTTGGTATGCGTCTTCTCGTAGTACAACCTATCACGGAAACGGGTCAAGAAACCGGAACTGCTCAAATTGCGGTGGATACGGAAGGTCTAGCTGGAATCGGTGATTTGGTGTATACGGTCGCTGGTGGTGATGCCAGTTTTTGCCACTCGAAACGGGAGATGCCGACTGACGTCGCTATAGTGGGCCTAATTGATAGCGTTTCTTTGCTTGACCAATAGATAATCAATATGTATATTGCCAAAGTAATCGGCAAAGTTGTTTCTCTAACCAAACATCAAGCTTATCATGGACGGACACTGTTGCTAGTACAACCTCTAAACCTTCTAAACGAAGTTGTTCGTGTGCCGACAATTGCCGTTGATTACGTTGGCGCGGGCGAAGGCGACACTGTGATGGTTGGAGCTGGACCGGGTGTAGCACAGGAGGTGTTCGATCTTGATAGAGCCCCCATCAGAGATCTGGTGATGGGTATTGTCGATCACTTTGATATCGATAATGAAGTTTTAGACCAATATAAAAACATTCCCCCAGCTTGACTAATAGAAAGTTATGTTGATACCTCTTCGCCACACTACATCGTCCCCAAGCACTGAAGGTTTATTGGCCGCTTCGGTTCAAACGAGCCCAATTTTCAGCGTTTACCTCCTAATTGTGGTTAATATGACCGTTTTCAGTTGGCAGTTATTATCCCAACACATCTATGACCTCAGTTTAATTCAATTGTGGTCAGTTGTACCTTTTGATTTTTTGGCCTCTCTTTCTATCCTAATTGAACTCAATCCTTGATTGCTATATGCACTGTTTCTGCATGACATCCGTTTTGAGTGTGGTTTCCTACATCTGATTGGTAATATGTTATATCTCCTAGCATTTGGCCCCGATTTGGAGTTACGAGTTGGCCGTTGGATGTTTTTATTGTTTTATCTACTATCTGGCATTCTGTCGACCATAGTTCATATCTGTTTCCATCCAGATTCAATTTCTCATCTCATCGGTGCCAGCGGTGCTATTTCTGGCATCATGGGGGCGCATCTAGCAATCTGCCGGGACACAAAAATCCGTGCTTTTTTTTTCGTAGCATTTATTTCTGTCTCAACAACAATAGTACTTTCATTATGGATCGCTCTTCAGATTGCCAGCGCCTATCTGGCCTCAATGCAATCGTCGGTTGCCTGGAGTACACACATCTCTGGCTTTATCATTGGCTTATTAATTGTGCAACTATCTCAAAAAAATGGGCTGTCCGATAAAACCCTTCGGTCAGTCGATCAGAATCAATCTCATATAGGTATCAGCCATAATAATACATATCATTACACTTCACAGCCTCTTACATCATCAAATACCTATTCCACTGAAGATGAAGCATCTTCAGTCTATCCACTATATCCTTTAGCACAACCGTTACGAGTTGTTGCTAACAAACAAAAACGGCAAAAAAGGAACAAAAAATGTTAACTTGTGTTTTACGTCGTTTTCCTTTGCTAGGCTTGTTTGGTTTGGTCATACTTGCTACGACCGTATGCGGCTGTGTGCTATCTCTATCGAGTTTAAGTACCCATTGGAGTAGCAACTTGTTAACTGACCCAGCATTAGAAATTACTGACCCAAACTTGACCGATGGTAACTTAGAGACTATAGCTTTATCTGTATCTCGGCAAAAAAAAGATAAGGCTCGCTACTTTATCATTAAGTTTCCGCAACTGCAGTCTGTACATAAACTTATCATTTACAATCAAAATTTACTGTTGTTCAAAGTTGAATATCTGGATCCTAAAACTGAAAAGTGGAAGCTGGCTCATTCTGTCCGCACGAGGAATTTTGACCGTAATGGCCGACTGCGAGCCAAGTTTGTCATTGACCGACTCAGGATAGAAACGAAAATGATTCGCATTAATGTCAACCGTACTACCGAAGATCGAATTGTTTCTAAAATGGTTGTCGACCCTGATGATCACGTAGTAAACGTGATTCAGCGTAGTTTCGCTGGACGATACGCTAAAATTTTTCGTGTGCTTGATCCATCGCCAGCTGCCATTCGAGAAGTCGAAGCCTACCAATTATTGGAAAGCCCTGGTTAGTGAAAGATCCCGATTACTCTCACTTAGAGACCATATACCAATCAAGTAAAGACAGCCACAAAGATCACCTTCGTTCATGGTTGACGTTATCCAATGCTTTTG
>CAYVHK010000223.1:0-3177 GCA_964451145.1 uncultured bacterium
TGTAGTTACAGCCAAGGCTACCAGTATTGATAATGATATTACTTTCACCCTCACAGCTGCTGGCAAAATGGATGGTCAGCAAGTTCAATTGGTAGTTCCAGACGGTTGGTCCGCACCTTCTGGAGGGGCAACCACAGCAGCTGGATACATTTCACATACTGGCAGCTTAAGTTATCCAATGATCAGCGGTAATAGCGCTTACTACAATATAATCGCTCTGACGGGTGGCAATGCCAGTAGCATTGTCTACGCGAATGGTGTAGCTCAAGCGACTGCAGTGGCTGCTCCGGAAACTGACGCTACGGATACGCGGCCTAAATTTGTAGTCCAAACTCGGCTAACTTCTGCTGATAGTTGGACGGATGTTGGCAGTGTTCCTGTTACTGTGATTAATGCATTGGCTGGAACTGGTTCGGCTACTGTTTCGCCAGCGGCGACGGGTGCTGCTCAGAAGCAAGACTATACAGTAACGTTCACCGCCGCCGGCACGATGGATGGTGGTGGTGTATCTTTTGCTCTTCCAGTAACAGTTGGTGGTGCTGATTGGACGTTAGCTGCAGATGCAGATTGGGTAGCGGGGGATGCTGGAAGTGCTGCCTATAGTGCCAGAAATATTGTAGTTACCACTACTGCTGTTTTGGCTGAGACAGATAATCCCATTACCTATGGGGCTGAAACAAAAGTGCTCATGAAGACGATGGCTCCAGGCCAAACAATAACCGTTGTTTGGAAGGGAGTAACCGCGCCGAACACTATTATAGACGTAGTATCTGCAGCACCGGTAGGGGACCCAGGTGCGGAAAGCTTTATTGTCAAATCTGATAATGCTGGTATTGATGGGCTTACTAACATTGCGACCTTACCCAAGGTTACAATCGGTTCAGCTGCGGCCGGATCTGGTTCGGTAGCGAAAACCGCTGGTGTCAACATTATTAATAGTGCTGGTGATCCAGGTACCATTACTCTGCGTTACACTGCAGCTGGTCAAATGATCAAAGATTCGACAGTGTCAGTCGAAGTGCCGAGCGCTTGGACTGCACCAGTATTAGAGACCGACCCAGCAACTGATCCAGCTGGTGAAGTTAGTGCTGCCGGTCTACCAGGTATCACCCTAACTGTGGCCAACAGTGTAGCAACTGTTACCATTGGCGATACCTCATTAGCAGCAGGTGGCACTATTGACTTTAGTTTCCTAAAAACCACGGCTCCGGCCAGTCCAGGCATATATCCGTTCGTGGTCAAGTCTGGTGGTGCAGCTGTTACTGATTCACCGATTAATATCTCTGTCAGTAAAACAGGACCAGGTTCTGGGACATTGGCGATTGATCCGGCAACCGCTCGGGCCAATGCTGGTGGTACTGCAATAACCTTTACTTACACTGCGGCTGAAACTTTGACTAACGGTCAAGTTCGAGTCTCTTTGCCAAGTAGTTGGACGGCACCGGACGATGACGATGACCCCAACGATCCCGATGACGCAATTAACTTGGCTGGTGTATCTGGAATAACCCTGGATAAGTTCGATGTTAGTGGACAAACCATTATAGCTATTGTGGCTAATTTGGCAGCTGGTGGTACTGTTCATTTCAAATGGACTGGTACCGTACAAAAAACGGCTGGTGCTGTATCATTGACAGCTCAATCTAAACTGACTACTGCAGGTGCTCTTGGCAACGTTAGCAGTCCACCCACTTTTACAGTGGAAAACGTAGCTGCTGGAACTGGAAGCATCACCGTTGTTGGTATAACAGAAGTTTCTGCTAGCAGTACGGGTAATCAGCTGGTCTTCGATTATCAAGCCACTGGTAGTCTGGGTGGTGGTGAACTGAAACTGACAGTGCCGTCAGGTTGGACTGCACCACAAGCTACTACCTTGGGTGCCGCTGGGTATGTAACTGCAGCTTCAACAGGTGGTAGTGTGGGAACATTGACCGTTAGCGGTCAAGATGTTGTTATTCCAGTTACCTCTCTGGAAGCTGATCAGACCGTCCGGGTCCGTTACGGATCAGGTAGTGGTTCTTCTGGCGCTCAAGCTCAAGGGATTACTGGATATGCCAATTTCGAGTTTAGTACGAAAGGAAAAACTGGAGACGATGGAGATGAGTTCGCTAGTGTTGGCCGTGGAACCATCTATGTCAAAAACGCACTTGACGGCTCAGGCTCTTTGGCAGTTACACCTAGTAGTGTCGCTGCTGGTAGTAATCAAGAATTAACTTTAACCTTTACGGCTTCCGGTGCCATGAGCGTTGGAAAAGTTGAAGTTTCATTGCCAGCTGGTTGGCCTGCCTTCAGTACTACTGCTGGTGCCGGCTATTCTACCGTGAGTGTAGACAGCACAAGTTCGCCTGCCGCCTCCGTTGGTATAGCTAGCGTAGTTAATGGTGCTTTACAAGTACCAGTTAACACGCTGGGTAATGGTGAGAGTTTCGCCATCAAGTATGGTAGTGGCGGTGGAGATAATGGTGTAGTGATTCCTTCACAAACCGGTAGTTACAGTTTCAGTGCTAAATCACAGAGCTCATCATCGGGTTCCTTAGTAGCATTGTCAGCAACGGCTTCTGTTACGGTTACTTCGGCCGCTGATGGGTCAGGTACAGCCACTGTGGCTAGCGTACCGGCCAGCATCAACGCAGGTAGTAGCGGTAACACGGTTACGGTTACTTACGCCGCTGTTGGTCCAATCAATGTCGGTGCAGTAGCTGTTGTTGTTCCTACTGGTTGGACAGCACCTTCAGCTGCTAACACAACAGTAGCTTCTAATGGAACAGTTGGAGCTTTAACTTTTGATGCACAAACGGCTACCGTTGACGGTGTTACGTTGGCAGCCACTCAAACAGTTACCTTCACCCTCGGTGAGATGAATGCTCAAGCTAGTGCTGGGTCGGTCGATTTCGCCGTCCAGTCTAAAGGAAGTGCTGAAGGAGCTTTGACGGCAGCAGCTACGGCTACCTTAACTATCAGCAATGCGGCTGATGGTTCGGGTACGGTTGTCGTAAGTCCTGCCGCAGTAATTGCTGGTAGTACAAACGAGATTACAATTACCTACACTTCGATTGGTACTATTGCCGCTGGTGGGGTACAGGTAACTATTCCGGCCGGTTGGAGCGAGCCACAAACTTCTTCAGCTGCTGGTGAAGGTTTCGTTACTAGTACGGCTACAGGTGATACTGATTCAAT
>CAYVHK010000223.1:3187-6203 GCA_964451145.1 uncultured bacterium
AGTACGGTGCAAGGTTCAGTTGTTACTGTTCCAGTAACTCAATTGGCTGCCGGTTGTTCAGTTGTTGTTACTTATTAAAACGCAATTGCTCCTACTCAGGTAGGTTCACAAGTAGTAGTAGCTACTTCCAAAGGCTCGTTGACTGGTAGTTATGTAGCTTTAGCTGCTGGCGCGACGTTGTCGACCTCAGCTGCAGCAAGTACAGTTGCCTTTAAATCAGATGCTCAATCACCACTACAAAACGTTAGTTCAGACGCTATTGTATTGGAAGCTAGAGACGCTGATGGCAACCCCGCACCAACGAGTTCAGCCGTAGCGGTTACTTTGGCCAGTTCATCAGCTACTGGTGTCTTCTCGTCAGCTAAAGATGGCGCTGGTATTACGGAAGTTACCATTGATGCTGGTGCTAGTACTGCTACCGTATACTACAAAGATAGCGCGGCTGGTGCGGCTAATTTGACCGCTACCTCTACGGCTCTCGGTGCTGCGACTCAGTCAATTACGATTACTGATGTTGCTACTCAAATTGCCGTTACTAGTGCTGAGGGCTATGTCGGTGATGCCGTTACTGTTACCATTCAAACACTGGATGCTAACGGCAAAGCAGCTTCGACTGCAGCTGGCGTAACAGTTACAGTAGCTACCGATAGCGGAACTCTGAGTGCTGCTTCAGTTACTTTGCAACCGAACGAAACCTCAACTACAGTTACACTAACCAGCTCAGCTGTCGGAAGTGCTAGTATTACTGCTAGTGCCACCGGTTTGACGTCTGGAAGTGGAACTGTTACCGCCAATAATACTGTTTCGAGTCTGGTCGTCAGTGGAAGCCCAGTTAATGCTGGTTCAACTGTTACCGTTACTGCTATTGGAAAGCCCGCTGCTAGCGCGACTTTCAGTATCAGTAGTGATGTAGCCACAGCCGTGGCTATGACAGAAGAAGCTGGTACTTACACTGGTAGCTATACGGCCACTAGTGCTGTAGTCGACGGCAGCTACGATGTTACGGTTACAATTGGTGCTGGTAGTGATAGCTCAGCCGGATCCGTTGTTGTTGACAATACCGCTCCAGCTATTACCTCGGCCAGTTCAGACAAAACTAGTCTGAGAAATGGTGAGTCTTTAACCTTAACCGTAGTGGCTGACGCTGGAGCTACCGTTTCGGCGGATGTTTCGGCCCTTGATACTACACAAGCAGCAGCAGTAGCGGTGGCTGAAAGCACCGAAACGGCTGGTACATACAGTGCTGATGTAACCGTCAGTAGTGATACAGCCGCTGAAAGTGGCGACAAAGTGATTGTTGTTACTGCTACCGATGCTGCTGGAAATAGCAGTACATCTAACGTAACAGTTAGCTTAACCACCTTCTCCGCCTTCGATCTGGTTGTTCCTAAAGGGATTGGTCTGGTTCATGTTCCTTTGAGTGTGACCGAAGTCAACGGTGAAAAGAAAGCACTCGCCACCATCGGTGATCTATACGATGCTATTGGTGATGACAAAGCGTTCTTGATCACCTACGATACTGAAGCTGGTTCTTGGAGAAGTTACTTAGGTGCTAACAACAAAGGTTCGGCCAGCGACGTGGCTATTACCGATGACCTCGGTATTATTACCGTCAGAACAGCTGCTACCGACTCTGTTACTGTTAGCTTGAAAGGTAATGCTCTAGGGAATGGAGCAAGTTCGATTACCTTGAAGAAAGGTAAGAACTTGGTCGGCGTGCCGGTCAAGGATAGTCGTATCGCCACTGTTGGTGAGCTACTCTCCTTAGAAGGTGTTTCGGCTACTAGCGCCATTGTCTCAGATCAAGGGGCTTTCAAAGTCCTGACAGCCTTAGATAAAGGCCAAGACAGTGATATTGCTATCACTGGTGGTCAATCCTTCATCATCATTGGAAAGGACGACGCTACAGTTGCTGTTAGTGGTGATGCTTGGGATAACGCTTCTGCTGTCGCTACGGCACCTGCTATGTCAGCTATCGGTTTTGAGGTTTTGAATCAGACTCCAGTCTTGGCTATCGAGGGGAGCTTGAATAGCAATGGCCTACCAATCGAAACTGATCAATTCAAAGTTAGCTTGAAGAACGTAACCACTGGCGCCATTCATAGTGGCACCATTAGCGATAGTCAATTCAAACTGACAGTCGTTGATGCCGTTTCAGCTAAAGTGGCTAGTGTTGGTGATGTTCTTGAAGTCAGTGTTGAAACTGGTAATAAGCAGTATGGAGTTGAAAGTCAACGCCACACTGTCAGTCAAACTGATGTTTCGACTAGCTTGCTTCGCTTGCCAGAACTGGTAACTTACGAAATCCCAGCTGAAACCGCTCTATTAGCCAACTATCCTAACCCGTTTAACCCAGAAACTTGGGTGCCATTTAGGTTAGCGGCTGATAGTAATGTCCAACTGACCATCTACGATGCTTCTGGTAGCATGGTGCGTCAGATCGACATAGGCTTCAAGTCAGCGGCAGTGTATGAGTCAAGAGACCGAGCCATCTATTGGAATGGTCGGAATGCTTCTGGCGAAATCGTAGCTAGTGGCGTCTACTTCTACACTTTGGAAGCTGGTGACTACGTCAGTACTCGTAAGATGCTGATTCTGAAATAGTCAACTCATTGATTAACAAAAAAGTCTAAGCTGTTAAGCACCTTCACTGGTGCTTAACGGCTTTTTTTTATTTAATCTGAAATAGTACATTCTGTAGCTGGTAATAACGTTAATAGCTTGGAGAAATCGCTTGCGTAGATTTGACTCAGTGTGCTAAAATGGCCGAGTCTGTTTTTTACGTAACCTTTGTACTTATATTATTCTAAAGTTTTTAGTTCACAAATTTCACCTAGCTTTAGTCCTCAATGACTGACCACACATATCAAAACGATTTCAAATTTAATGACGTTCGTTTTTCCTTTTTGGGAGGGAGATGCATGCGAAAACAAAGATGGTTTTGTTTTCTTTTTATAGTTACGTTGATTTCTGCGTTACTTCCGCAAGTTGGACAGACGCAAGGAACTGACTCTTT
>CAYVHK010000224.1:0-913 GCA_964451145.1 uncultured bacterium
CCCAATTCTCTGGTTTGCCTATTGGCCCACCCAGAAATATTAACAATAGTCGATGCTCTGCTAGGTAATCAGTTTCTCTGTGAAGCAGAAGCTCTGGTATTCAAAACACCTGGCAACGGTAGGGCTGTACCAATCCATGCTGACTGTGACCCGGCTGATTCGCGAACATCTGACGCCCATCTGGCTTTTAATGTTGATATTTATCTGGATGAGGCTAACCCTGAAAATGGCTGCCTGATGGTGGCACCTGGCAGCCATCGAAGGAGAGAAAATCCTCAACAAATTGGTCAACAAGGTTTCCACTATCCGGGCCTTGAACCGATGCCGATGAAAGCGGGAGATGTTCTGATACATAATGTCCGTCTAGTTCACGGTTCCTACCAAAATAATTCTGATCAACTAAGGCGGACAATATACTTTGAATTTCAGTCTATTCCCTGGATGATAAAGGAAGGTATTCGGCCGGGTTATCCCGTCAATTCAGAGTGGTTAGAAGATAGAGTTCGTCTGCTTCTGTATGCCATTGAAGAGCGAAAAAAATGTTCATATACCAGAGAAGAAACTTCGTTTGAGTACTAGGTCTCAGATATTTTTAACCTTGAGCGCCTAAGACTGGACAGAATGGTTAACTTGAGGCCTAGACTAGGCTATAATAAATTTTTCTAAAGTAGAGCAAGTTGCTATTAAAAGTTGGGTCAGTCAGTTTAAAAAAAGGTGGTAAGATGCTAAAACCCGCGCAAAGGATAACTCTTGTAAACATATTCCGTTCAAGCAGAGAATTCATACAATCTAATAGTTCACCTTGCTATTCCTTAAAGATTAAATTGAAAATCTGATATAGACTCAAAAGATAGTCTTCGGATTATTTTTTCTATAATTTATTTTTAACAGGGCTAATTTCACTAGTTTCATC
>CAYVHK010000224.1:923-6165 GCA_964451145.1 uncultured bacterium
CATTTAAATGATTAGCTGAGACAATTTTAGATTCAAGGCCTCTGTCAACTTCGATTGCCCTTGTTTTATTATTTTTTTCTGTTCTTCAAATAGACAATAACGGTAGAACTATTCAGTTTGACTAGATTGAACGAGTCAATTAGAAACCAAACTATTTAAGACCGACCCTATGCCAGTTGACTTAAATATGCTGTATGAATTAAAAAGTTTATGATTTTTGAAAATATGGGTGGTTAATTCTAGAAAGATAAAGAGAAAATATATTAAAGCAAGACATAATCCGATTTATCCTTCCGTCTTAATTTAATACGGTATTTGTCAGGTTGGTTAAATCAAAGATTTCAACTGTTTTTTTTGTCTGATTTCTTGGTCTGAAATCTGTTCAATCAAACTTTTCCAATGCCTATCAGGTGTGGAAGGTTTTCCTAAAAACTCCCAGTGGCCATCGACCTGACGAAGTGGATAACCCTCCACACCTGACAGGCCAAGATCACGACGACTATCCATCATTGCCCGAATTAATTTTTGCCCATTAACTCCTAAGGTACGTTGACTATGAAACTGCCAGTCTGAATAACCATGGGATAAAACCTCAATATTCACGTATTGTAGATACACCACTCGTCTCGTTGTCTCTTTCAAATTACCGCGCGAACCATGTGGAGCGGAAAGGGCATGAAATAATACATCCCCAGGCTCCATCTCTAAGGCTACAGTATTATGACTTTCAAATAGCTGGTCTTCATTTAGACGATTTAACTCCACATGACCAACCAGATGGTGTTCTGGTAGCCCCCACACACAGCCGTTATCTATAGTGGAACGATCTAAGTAAATATCAGCTACAAAGTTCGGAATTTCGAATGTTGATTCTAACTCCCATATGGATGTAAATTTTGGTGTTAAGGTTGGTTTGGTCCAGTAAGGAGGATCTTGATGCCAGAGCACTGGTACATTTCCTCCTGGTAGTTTGCAAACGAAGGCATTATTGAAGGGGAAAAAGGAGTGCCCGATACATTGACCTACCGCAGATAGCAAATCGGGATTGACAGTTACAGCTCGAAAGATGGAATCTCGATCCCACATACGTTCACTGCGGAAATAGGTCTGTTTCCCATCTTCGTGTGTATGATACAAGTGTCCTGCTCCCAATCTAGCTGTACCTTCATGCTGAACATGTTGAGCTGCTTGTTGCAACAATTCGAGTTCTTTACCTGAAAATAACTGAGGAATGACCAAAAAACCGTCTCGATGAAAACGATCAATTTGTTCTTGATTTAGCACATTATTACCCCATTCCTGATTTTTTTGATATTATGTTATCTTAGCAGAGTTCTTATTTAGAAAATAAACTAAAAATAACTTTTTGTCTGCCAATTTTTTCCGAATGACCTATTGGAATATTTTAAAATAATAACTCTTCGGTAGACAAAAGGGAAAGTCGTTTTTTCATCTGAGAAAACGACTTTCCCATATCTTAATTACAGAATTAGCTTAACTTAAATACTGAGACAAGTTTTTGCTTCGAACATCTAGTCAGTCTAATCCAATTCGATTAATTACTCTATTGATTGGCACATTTTTGGTAGTATCCACACAATATTGGGTAACCAGCACTTGGAATGGGTTCACTCTAGCTTCATTATTTATCAATGCTATTGTTATCACTTTTATACTGGGTTTATTAAATGTACTGTTATTGAAAGTGAGAACGAGCATAATTCTTCGTCCAGCCGAACTGATGTTGGTTTATATCATGTTAACCTCGGCTACAGCCGCCGCTGGACACGATACCCTCGAGATTCTCACTCAGATTGTAGCCTATCCTATTCACTTCGCTTCTCCAGAAAATGATTGGAAATCGATTTTTTTTCACTATCTCCCTACGCGGCTTGTCATTCTTGACCCCGTAGTAGCTGAAGGCTTGATTTACTACGATGAGAGCTTTTTTGCTCCACACATTTGGCCAGCTTGGGTCGAACCTATCTTGCTCTGGTCTTTATTCATGATCCTACTCTACTTTAGTATGATTTGTCTTAGTCTGCTGTTGCGCAGACAGTGGATAAACAACGAATTATTGACTTTTCCAATTGCCCAAATTCCTTTGCAATTATTATCTCCTCGCCGATCAATTTATCACAACAGGAAATTTTGGTTTGGGTTTTTGGCAACCTCATTATTGAGCTTAAACAACGGAATTCACCAACTAATTCCGGTAGTCCCAGGACTAACCTACGGCAAATATGACATAGCAGAGTTATTCCCTGAACCGCCGTGGAATACAATCGAGGTGGCCTATATCGAAATTCTACCTTTTGTAACTGGATTAGCTTTTTTCATTCCAACCAAACTTTCGTTTTCTATCTGGTTTTTTTATTGGTTTTGGAAATTGATAAATATAACGGGACAGGCGTTAGGTCTTCATCAATTACCTTATTTCCCGGGATATTGGATCCAAGGACTAGGTGGAATGGCAATATTCGGTGTCATGTTTCTGTATTGGGCAAGACGGCATTTGATCGATGTCTTAAAATTAGCTTTCACCTTATCTAAACCGAGATCAGTCGATGATACACCCTACTTTTTCGCTGTTTGGGGTTTTTTGATTAGTACTAGTATTGCTATCGCTTTCTTGGTTTATGCCGGAATGAGCTTATTATTTGCACTTCTGTTCTTAGCTGGTTTTTTCGGCTTAACGATGGTGACAACACGCCTTAGAGCACAGGTCGGCCCTCCAACGCATGAAATACCGTTTACTGTTTCAGGTTTCCTATCCAGAGTGATTAGTACTCGATACATCGACAATCGTACACTAACTCAATTTTCACTCTTTATGTTTGTCGATTTTGGTCAGCGCGGTAGTCCGATGCCACAAATCATGGAGGGATTCTATCTGCAAAATCGACTTCATTCTCGACAGATTAGAATAGTCTTGGTAGGAATCGTAGCTGCGCTGATATTAGGAACCGTAATCGGTTTTGTGGGAAATCTGGAACGAGCCTATCGGTTGACCAATAAGACTTGGGCCGGCGAAACATTCTCCAGTTTGGTCAACCAGATCCAAAATAAAACAACCCATCCCGATTTGGCCTACCTGAGTTATTTCAGTCTAGGGGGTAGCATTGTTTTCGCTTTAGCCATTTTGAGTCGCCGATATATTTGGTGGAGTTTCCATCCGCTGGGTTATATCATTGGCCAAGATTGGATGCTGCGCCACCTCTGGTTCCCAATTTTTATGGCCTGGCTCATTCGATGGACACTCATTAAATTCAGTGGACTAAAGGGGTTACGCAATGCTACACCAATCTTTCTAGGTATTACCATCGGTGATGCTACCTGCATACTATTATGGAAAACATACGCTATTATTTTTAACCAACAGACACTAGATTGGGTTTATTGGTAATTTTTAAACAATAAACCAATCTGGTGTCAAGATCAGAATCAACTAGAAGATAGAACGCAGGATCGAATCAGGTCGCTGATTGATAGTTTTCAGGATAGAAGGACTTCATAAATTGTTTTCAATGACTTATTCTGTTTGGCTCGGCCATTGACATCCGCCCTGACTTTGAGGACGAATATGTGAAAAGGATATTTTTTCTATTCCTTTGTATGCATAGGGATCCTCGCCTGCGATCATTACAATATCACGGTGATCATATCGGGCAACTGGTATTGGTTTTTCTGACTTTCGCCACGGTAATAAGGATTCGGCACTCATATAATGATTCACTAGTGCCCTTCGGGAAACTTGTTTGTTTGCATTAGGTAGAGAACGGTGCAATGTGTAGCCATTAAAGAAGATAATAGATCCGGCCTCAACCTCAACAGGAACGGCCTCTTCCTCAGTGAATGGATACCCATACGCTTCCTCTACACAATCGAAACGTTCATCGCTGTGCTCTCGGTTTGGGTAGATAATACCAGTCTGATGAGAGTTAGGTATGAACCACAGGCAACCATTTTCAACAGTTGCATCGTCTAAGGCGATCCAAGCAGCATTGAGTGATCGGTCCCGCGTCGGAACAAATGATTCATCTTGGTGCCAGGCTTGTCCTGGCTTCCCTGATGATTTAACGAAAAGCATCTGTTGCATACATTTGATGTTTGGCCCAATGATTTTTGTCAGATTATCTACGATGACAGGATGAAATAATATGTCGAACATGATCTGAGAAATTTTGTAAGGGAAATGTACACATAATACTCGTTCTAGGACTTTATGGCCACTTTCTTCTGGTAAAGAGGGGGGAAGACCTGCAACCTGTCCAATGTCCCCTCGACAGATCTTAATAGTTTCTTGTCGAAGTTGATCAACCTCTTTATTGGACAATGCGTTTTCAACAACAGCAAATCCATTTTTACGGAAATTAAGAATCGTAAAATTTTGCTGATTCATTGTCTTTTTATTCCTGTATTACGACTTCCAATAATTTTCAAAGTTGCTCGACCTAATAAAATAAGTGGACATTAAACTTTCTACTATCATTTTCCAACTTAATATCTTAAAGACCAACTTAACCTTTTGTGCCTGTTAGTGCCATGCCTTCAGTTACATTCATACTTGGCAGTACATACCCCATCTAATCGCATTTTAAGACAGGTCAAAATTTATCAGGCTAAATTACCGTTTCAGCTGCAGTGCCGATATTTTGGAATATTGGCGGTGGCACGGTATAGTTGCAATCCCTGCTTAGAACTTTCAATCGTCTGCTACTCAGAAAATGTTTTCGTTATCCTTATAGTCTAAATTTGCTATGATGTCAACGTTTTTTACCTGCCTGGTGACTGTCTTACCTATTCTACTTGGCCGTGTGCCCTCGGCTAATGACCTCTTGGTCTGGCTTGTAAAATGAATTAGATGACGCACTTAACTTGAGTCCCATTTCCTTGACGGCGGTATCGGAAACCTTTTCGATGGGTGTATATTGTGGGTGTGGAAATGCCTTATAAGGATTGTTGCGGGCTGCATTGTAACAGCAAATCAGATTCCAGCGGGTGCGATTGCTGGTATTGGCATCGGAGCGGTGCAGAACATTGCAGTGAAAAAACAAAGCCGAGCCTGGATCTAATTCACAGTAAACGATTTCCAGCCGATTGACCAGTTGTTCTACCCGTTCGGGATCTGCATAGTTTTGACCGGAATCAACATGGTGTTCAATTCGACCGGCGTGATGAGATCCTTTGATCACTTGCATACAACCGTTGCTTTTGTCAGCCTGATTGAGTGCAATCCAAC
>CAYVHK010000225.1:0-6159 GCA_964451145.1 uncultured bacterium
AACTGCTTCACATCTATTTCCATAGAGTTCTTTCGACAGAGTAAAGATTCAATTTATTGAATGCATGAACATATCTAGAGTTCAAATGTTTTTCTCTTTGAATTCAGTTTGTCTTTTGCCCCTCTATAAAGACTATAGGGGAATAGGACAAATACAAAAAACTAAGGATAACTCCAACAACAATAATTCCTATGTTTCTTGGACTCCATTCCATACTAGGGACTCCTTGAAGAGATTTTATATCTAGAATAGAGAATAACTTATTTTACTTTAAGTATTTGTAGTTATTGAAAATAATTAAGGGTATTATCTCATTCATATTGCCTCTCAGTAAAAACTGAATAAATCAAAGGACATATCCTTGAGAGATTTTACCTTCATCTCATAGTATTTATTGAAATCTCTAACTATTCTAATCTATTAGAATATGATTCTACTCTCGTAGTACTAAATAGATATTGTTGATCTCTTATTAATACAAACCATATAATTTAGCATATGGAGTGCTGCACTCTGAGTTCTTCAAAGACTAGTAAATAAGGTCCATTTTTATAGATGATATCGGTTAAATATAAAGCTGATCTGTTACCACTATGTGTATTGTTAGTAACGTTTCTTGCTGATTGCTATATGCTCTATGCTTACCGGTTTGAGTATTCGTATATTCCTTTAATTTGGACTATTTTTTCTATTCCTTTTATCAAAGGATTTTTATGTGCATTTAATCATCACCATCAACATGTTCAACCATTCAAGTATAAGTCTTTGAATTATCTAATTGGAGTATTTTATTCCAGTACAACAGGAATAACATATAATACCTGGGTTATTCACCATAACATAGATCACCATGCTAAAGGCCATTTGGGTCTTTCGTGGCCAGAAGAAGCTAGCACATGGGTAAAGACCAATGGAGTTCCTATGAGCCATTGGGAGTATTCTTTCAAAACATGGTTATTTAGTTACTATATGGTATTTAGGAATTGTTTTATACATAGAAGTAAAATCAAAGCAAAGTCTAATGAATTTTTTCTGTTTTTCACCTTGCAACTCTTCATTACTATTGGAGTCTTGTATTTAAATTGGTATGTCGGGTTTCTTTTATGGATTATACAACCTGCGATCTGTCTTTTTATTACTGCTGATGCGACTTGGCACCACCATAATGGCTTGAAAGACACAAGGATAACTCACGCATGTAGAAATAATTTGGATCCGATCGGGAATATTCTAGAAGGGAATTTGGGTTACCATTCGGCGCATCATAAGAAACAAAATTTGCATTGGTCGCTTCTGCCTGAATACCATCTGAAATTACTAAATTCTAGGTCTATGCCTCTAGATACCAAAAATTATGTGCCCGCTGGAAACAAACACATGGTGTTTATCCATCCCCTGATAAGAATATTTTTCCCGAAAACAATTCAAGCAAAAGAAAACATTATAAAAAAACACCCGAAGAAAATTCAAAATATCTATTTGATTAAGGATTGAATTCTATAGTTATCCGAGTTAATGATTTCATTAGTAGTATATGGTTACCTAGTCAGCGTTCCCAATGCTTATAATAATCTATTCCAGTTGATTCAATATAGAAGGCACAAGTGTTTTGTTTTCGCCTTTTTCTGTTGGTAATGAACCGTTAAATGCACAAGAGCCTGGTCGTTTGCGATAGTCAAGATTCTCCAAGATTATGCAGATTAGTTGGATCGCGAAAATTTGTCTAAGTATGTTAATTCTCTTCATTTATGGGAAATCAAAGGGATTAGAGCCAAAATGAAACTGGCTTTGGAAGATGTTGGCTTCAAATCTATTGGTGATATTGCAAAGGCCGAAGTCAATGTTTGTCAGTCTGTTTCCAATGTTGTTGCTAAGTTGACTGCCAAATGGGTCGATGCCGCTTCTCTTAGGAAGTTTGTTGAATGTTTTCCGGATTGTGTCACAAGTTTGTTTCATCTTGAATATGTTGTTTCTTAGATTTTTTCTAAATGTTGTAAGTTGCGTATTTGTAATGCCTGTGCTGTTGCTTGCACAATCAATTATCAACAGAAACACGTTTTTTGATTGGTTGTGGCTAACAAGCATATCCGTAAGGATTTCTCTTATGAATCTGACGTTGTGTAGCGTTGGGAACGTGAAACGAAGCAAGGATCAGGCACAGCGGCACTTTAAGAAGTTCCGTCTTGAATGATGTATATCCTGATAAGATTAGAGGTAGTTGGGTGGCTTATGAGGAGTCGCATCCAGATTGTGAAGGGAAGTATCATGTTCATTCATATGCTGATTATATTCCTCAGTGATGAGTTGCTCATTGGAATACTATAACGAGCGGGTCTCCTATTGTTTTTCGATGAACTAATCTTGGACACACTCCCTTTTCTATTACTTAATACCAGACGAAATGACCACATACTTTAGGAGCAATTTCGAACTCCGTTTTATTAATTAAGACTTATCTGTACACCATAATATTCCGATAAATGGGGCAACTGTTTTTTGACACATTACGATCTGACTACTTTTAGTGTTTAATGTAAAAAATAGCATGTAATCACGTCTTACAGTAGAAGATTTAAGCAAATTGCAATCCATAGATAGTGTAAATGGTTAACGCTACTGCGCGTCCAAGATAATGACCAATTAGTAAGCCGATAAAAAACGGAATACCTCTTGCGTAGAGGCGTAATCCTCCCCACCGCAAGATAGTATGTTTAAAAGCCCATGTGATAAAGAAACCAAAGTAGACGGTATACAGAGTAAATGAAGAAATTATAGCAAGTCCTATTGGGTGTATTGGCCACCAAAGGAATTGATAGTACATAATTGTCAGACCAACTGCCAAAAAACCACCAATTCCAAAATAAACTAGGCGTTGCCAAATTTGCTCTGGTCCCATTGAAAATTCAAGTTGTGTCAACACTTGCCCGTATGTATTAGGGCCGAATCCACGGAATAGCCATGTATTCCAGTTTATAGCACCTTGCCAATATCCAGAGAGAATTACTCCCCATGGTGCAACAAGTAAACCTAGACCCAAGGCCAACAAGATCACTTCTGTTAACTGTCTACCGCTACAACCAATCGCCGACTGTAATTTCACGCCTTCCGCAGTTAAACCAGACACGACAGATTGAACATCACCATGCCAAGCGTAAGTCAATCCCAGCGAATTCATGCCTTGCGCACCAATTCTATGGGGTGAAAAAAGATGAATACATGGGTTTTGGGCAATCATTGGGGGAACGACATAAAAAATACCTGATTGGCAAATCACACGAGAAATTCCGAGATAAATAAGCCTCAGCAATGGTATAAAAATAATGCTTATTTTAAATTGAAGTCCTGATTGAGTAAGCCATATCAGCATAAAAACAATACTGACTCCAAATGTTATCATTGCACTTCTTGGGGACATCAGCCTGTTTGGGTCAGGCTGATCATTTTTCAATGATAAACCAACGAATTGCCAAAGATGTTGTCTGGCACGATAAATAAAAAATAAAACAAAAACAATAAATGCGCCAAAAGATTGCCAGGCAATCGCAGCGTTTCCCCAGACAAACATACCTCCGGAACCAAGATACCATTTGCCAGTATAAGACAATACTGAGACTTCTCCAACTTTTATTAAGAGATAAAGTAGCCAAATACTCAGGAGTACGTTTTGTGGTACAAAGTACCCGACTCCGATAGCAATAAAGTTGATACAGCACGCAAGCGATGAAAAACCGGGGGCTGAAAAAGGTGTTCCCCAGTTGAGCGAACCAAGGTGATCAATTGGGAAGGATGGAATTTGAGGTTTGATATGATGGCATACATCCAAGACAACAATGAAAAATGGGATTGAAACTCCCAGCCAAAGTAACGGATTCAACCACACGGACAGTTCAGGATGATGACTTTCTTCAGTTAGATGGAGTACTGGTTGTATTAATGGATAAGCAAGTTTTTCTTTTTCTATCCATTGTTGGCGAAAGAAAACAATTAATGTATATGAGGCTAAGATGAGGGCGACAAAGAAAGTTGACCACACTGTTAGAGGGATGATCCAATCTTGCCAAGGCATTTTCGTTCCTGATGGCAAACCTTCGTAAAACCATTGGACAGCATGATTAATATCGCTGATAATTAACCAATCTGGAAGATGAGGGAGAAGGAGATGTTGCCACTCGTTTTCTGGTGAAGCGAAGTATCGAGGAGAAACAATCGCCGCGAGAAAAAAGTAAATCAACCAGATCGATGTTGCATTAGATACTAGTCCCATAACGAAAATGACCAATAGCTCACTCTGGGTTAAACCTAGTTTTTTTCGTACATTCAGGATCAATGCATTAATAGCTAAAATGAGCAACATTGGGATGGCTGCACCTTCAGGAAGATAACTCCACGAAAAGTTGCTGAAACCGACGCTTTCGGCATAAGGAGAGGCCAGATTGACAAAGATAGCTACACTAGATCCAATCAGCACAGATCTGGTAGTTATTTTTTGGGGGACGACCTTTTTCATCTACGAAATCCATTTTGTAGTGCTTCGATCATTATACAGGATATTATTCTGTAGATTTTGTATAATAAGTTCTAAGCCTATTTAATTTTCTAATTTTTCATCGTCTATCGACGTTTCTATAGTTGTGCTACAATTGTCTGGTCCCCAACAGCTCGTGCCCATCTATCATTCATCATTCGCTGTCTGAGTCTGAAGGGCTATAATACAAGCCACTAAATCATCGTAGTTAAAGGTATACTCACGATCTGTACTTGGAACTAAATGCATGGTAAATCCGTTACCAGTTGATATATATCCCATATTCTTGAGTAATTTAAAGCGCTTCTGACCTACTATTTGATCCATTTGATATTGGCCTCTTCAATTTGGACAATATGCTTTAAGTTTAACCTGAAGTTCCATAAGTCATATCCGAATCTCAACTGATCATGATTTGGCAATACGAAATAAGAATAATCATGTAAAGTCGACCTGCACGAACTGAGAAAAAGAATTACGGCATATCCAGATCGAAAAATGGACATCAATTTTAGAATTGGGGAGCAGGTCGTGGAAAAACATGAGGAACAGGATCTGTACCCCTTACGAATTTTGTTGATTCGTAGGGGATTAATGCCAGAAAATATATTCCATTCAAGTAGAGAATTCGCACACTCTAGCAGCTTTCTTTTTATTTTTTACATTGTCAGACGTTACAATGATTAATCCTTGATTTGGAACTACAAACAATGACAAATTTTTTAATAAAATTATTCCGATAGTAATTTCCATCTTTCTTTACTTTGATCGTTTTTATGACTGCTTTTTGTGTGTTGTCATCTTTGTTTTTAGTCAACACAAATTGGGAAGACTTAGAGTCTCAGGATTTCTTTTATTTAATTCTTACCTTAGCAGTTGTGTTATTAATATTTTTGTTATTCCTGATAATAAAATATAACTTGGCTTACGAAGGAAAAGTTACTGTTAAACGTGAAAAAAGTTCGTCACAAAACTTTCTTCAATATTGAATATTGGATTCAACTTGAGAAAGATGAGAGTGTATTTACCAAAAAAATTAGTAAAGAACAATTCAATAATATTGACGACCAAAACTACGTAAAAAAATGCCTAACGGTTTTAGATTACTAACTGATCAAAACTATGAAGTAGATGATAATTCAGACTAATTTACTGATAACTTTCCGCTTCCAGTTTTCAACTAGTAAGACTTAACTGTTCAGCGATCTAAATTACTAATAAAATAATATTAAGCATATGCTAATGTCCAATAAGACTCATTATCAGACGTTTTGTCAGGCCTTTTTACCGTTCATTAAAACCTGCAACAAAAAAACCCCACATATGTCGGAAGACGAAAAGGAGAAGACCTATGAGACCCCAAAGAATTCCCATTAACAGTGTTGTACCCGCCGTTTTGACGCCGTTCAATAAACAAATGGGAGTTGACTATGACGAATTCGGTCGACATATCCAGGATGTATGCTCCGTTGACGGTGTCACCGCCATCATGGTAAACGGCGCATCGATGGAGGACAACACCCTCACGCGGAACGAGAAAAGAGTTCTGATCGAAAAGGCCATTGATGCCTCTGATGGCAAAACGCCGATCATCGCCGCGGTTCGCGAATCCAAAATCGAGTCGGATCTAGGCC
>CAYVHK010000226.1:0-6120 GCA_964451145.1 uncultured bacterium
GATTTATGTACTAGATAGCTTTGATTATTAACGATAACCTGTCCATTTTCTATTGAATAGGTTATTCCATTATGTTCGAGTTGCCCGTCAATGATTGGATAAATTTGATGATCAATCACTACAATTTGTTCTTGGTTTACTGAACAGGTAACACCGTTTATAGCAACTACTGGCTGCAACATAGTACTCAATACTATTATTGTTGTTACCGTACCTAGAATTAGCAAATAAAACCGAAACTCTTCATCCTTCCAATAGCTGCTAATATCGCCTTTTATCGCTTTATAGTGCAGTGAAAAATTCGTGCCCGCAATGAGCATAAAAATAATAATTATCACATCAATATAAACACTATCGTAGTGTCCAATACTAGCATTTTTAGGCGAAAATCCACCAGTAGCCAGAGTACCAAAAGCGTGACAAAAAGCATAGAATAGACCTTCACCTGGACTTTCACGTACTGATTCAGGAACTAACCAAACCATTCCAATCCAAAGTAAAAAAACCTCCAGTAAAGTAAGTAAAACATAGACCCACCACAGTAACTTCGCTGTTTCCTGAATACGCGGAGTTAAACGATCAGTTTGAGGACCTGGAGCTTCAGCTCGTAACAATTGCATTCCACCAACACTCAACAAGGGTAAAATAGCAACTGCTAAAACCAAAATTCCCATACCACCGAACCAGTGAGAAAAACTTCGCCAGAACAGAATACCGTGCGGTAAATGTTCAATTTCAGTCAGGATAGTAGCACCTGTAGTACTGAAACCAGACATGGACTCGAAATAACTATCAGTAAAGCGCCGGAAAACCGAAACACTCTGATCAATACCTGAACCTAAAAAATCTTGGTAAAGAAAGTAAGGAAGCGAACCTGCTAATGCAATAAAAACCCAACCGAAACCAACAATGGCAAAAGCCTCTTTATTCCCCATTTTTCGGTCAGCTTTATATGTAAATAGCTTTAATATGCCACCAGTGAATGCTATAGTAATTACACTAATAACAAATACTCGTAGATCTTTTTCCCCTTGACTTTGGTAGTAAATTGACAGCCCAAGTGGTGCTAGTAGTGCGATGGCTGTGGCTAACAATAAATTACTGAGCGTAAAAAAAACCAGTTTTAGATTCATGAACAAATTTCTGAAAATAGAATTTCAAGGCAGATCAGCCGAGGAATCATAATAGGAAGATTAATTAGCAGATTAAACAAACAAAGATTCTACTTTAGAGACAGCTTCGGGTTGACTGAAAACGATTATATCGTCCTTAGGTTGAATGGTGACTTCCCCTGTTGGCACAATAACTTCATCAAAGCGGACAATAGCACCAATTACAGCACCACGGGGAAAAACAACAGAATTAATTTTCTTACCATTAATCTTTGATTCTTTGTGGACCACTAACTCTAGTACTTCAGCATCCACATCTCTCATTAAAACTGCTGATAAAACATCCCCTCGTCGTAATAGGCGCAGAATATCATTAACAAGAGTTAAATGACGACTAACAGCCGAATCAATTTCGGTGATAGAAGCCAGAATTGGCAAATACGTGGGCTCTTGTACCAATGGCATGGTTCGCTGTGCCCCTTCAGCCTTTGCCATGACGCAGGACATAATGTCATCTTCGTCATCTCCTGTCACTGAGACAAAACTGTCTGCCTGAGTAATTCCGGCTTCAGCCAAAATCTGTCGATCTAAAAAACTGCCGTGAAGAACGGTAGCTTTTGTTAAAATTGAGCTAGCCTTTTCTGCATTTTGAAGATTTGGTTCGATTATGGTCACCTTAACAGATTCCGATTCTAGCAGTTTAGAGATCTCTATACCAATAGCCGTAGCACCAGCAATCACTAGTCGCTCTAAACGATGTTGAGGTGATATGCCTGATATTTTCAATAAATTTGTAATCGCTGAACGGCTGCCCATTACAAAAATTACGTCCCCAGGCTGAATTTCATCGCGGCCTTTGGGCAAAATCGTGGCCCCACTTTTCTGCTTGATGGCAACAAAACGAAGTTTTGAAAACGTTTTTTGGTGGGATAATTCTTCAATTGAACTGCCAATAATCGGATTGTTTTGCTGAACATGAAAGGCAATTAGCTGGACTTTAGCCTTAGCAAATTCAACAACTTCACGTGCCTCGGCAGCTTTCAGTAAGCGAATAAATTCCCTTGCACAGAGTCTGTCGGATCGAATTAAGTGGTCAATTCCCAAATCATCTTCTGCTATTATTTGATTATCGTTAAAGTAATCACTATCAGCGACCTTGGCAATTTTGGTTGGGACATTACAACGCGAAGCAATCAAACAAGCCAACATGTTAATTTCATCTGAGTGCGTGACCGCAATTAATAACTCGGTATTAGTAATGCCCGCGGTGTGGAGTAAGCTGGGATTAGCTCCCGACCCACACAAGGTCATTAGATCCAGATTGTCCGTAAGACGTTGGCAAGCTACTTCCGACCGATCTATCACTACTACATCATATTTTTCCGCAAGTAATACTTTAGCCAGTTGAAAACCAACCTCTCCAGCTCCAATGATAATAGCCTTCATCTCTTATTCCTAGTATATGATTTGCTTATTAGCGTGTTTGATATTTCACTATAACTGCACCTTTGTTATTTATCTCATCAGCAGTCACCGTTCCATAACGATTAATTAGCTCTTTCTGAATTAATTTTAACGATCGTTGAGCTAAATTTGTGTTTTCGAATTCCATTATAAAACCGTGATAGTCAGCTTCATTGGATTCAGATTTTCTATCATTATAAGTGCGAAATACAGATTTCGATTTATTATTGGTTAGCAAACCGGATAATGGCCAATACCGAGGTGGTATCTTTTGATCCAAGCTCAAGTAAGTAGAATGTAAAACGTGATTTTCCGTTGGTAAAATCGGGACCAGTGGCACACTGATTTCGTGTCGGCTATTAAAAACAGTGATCTTGTTTTCGATTCTCTCAGCGATAGTTATAACTGCTTGGCGAATAGCTGTTGCATATTCGTACATTTCAATATCAACTAAATACTGTCCTTTCCAAAATAACAGACGATCATCCATTTCAGCTGCCATCTGGCTACCGATCATCTGATATTGGTCCTGCGGCAAACGAGTAGCACTAAATAGACTGTACGCATTCTCGGCTGTACCCAGATCAAACACTTCTGCTAAAATAAGCGGACGCGATCCCAATTTAGAAGACTGAAATTCAACATGAGATTGCCGCTGAAATCCGTGACGGAAATAAAGTTGAGGGTTACCAAACGGTACATCGTAATAGAGTTCCTTACCTGTATAAATTTTTGGAGGATGCGCATGCTCCCAACCTCCAATTTCAGTATTAGTAGGCAATAGATCAATAGGATCCGCAATAACATCAGCTTTAGGAGCATGTAGAACCTGAGTGCTATCAACCAAATTTGATTTATTGTTACTAAAAACAAATAAACGATGTTGAATCTGCCGGATCAGTTGCTTAGACGTTCGAGCATTTTTGGTTTGTAACGTACCATACACATAATGTTTATGTTGTGCTAAAGATAGATAGCGTTCTTTTTCTTGGCAACCAAACAGTATT
Source organism: uncultured bacterium (assembly GCA_964451145.1). Lineage (GTDB taxonomy): Bacteria > Poribacteria > WGA-4E > WGA-4E > UBA9662 > TMED15. The sequence goes on from CAYVHK010000226.1 coordinate 3,584, forward strand.
AGAAAACAAAGACTAATCACCCCGCAACAATATGGTTGTCGCCCGAATAAGATCAGCATTTCTATTTTGACCTGTTGTTATTAACCCTAGCAACTTGGCCAATTCTTGAGATTACCATTGCTCAGCTAACAAACTATATAGGTCATCTACTAATTCTTCAACTAACCGACCTTTGGCTTCACGAATTGTCTCGGGTGGTTCACCCCGACCGGAAACAAGAAAAAATTCGTGAAGTTGCTGATAATTATCGTTTTGTTCAACCAACTTATTTCGGATCAGATCCTTGAATGTATAATCCACGAGCAATTTCATTTGCAAGCGGATAGGTCGATTGTTGCCATCAAAATCAATTGCTTTTATGTCATAATCTCGGACGACGAGATCGAGTTGAGCATCATTTCCGTCTCGCCACTTCTGATTAAACCGATCAACCATGGCTTCGCGAATAATCTCATCATAGAGTTTACCAGTTGACCTTTCATAAGTAAAGTCGGGATCTTCAACAACCACAGGTGTAATGACAATACTTTCAATGTGGTTAAGGTAATCAGAGGTAGACACGTAACCACATCCAACCGTCAGACAAATTAGGAAAAACAAAACTGACTGCATCCAATAGTGTTTCAACATAGCTTACTGAAAGTTAAATTCTATTAGCATAACGGGCGAAAAAATACGACTAGCTACTATACTTAAAAAGTACGATTAGAGCTCACACGGATTAGTAAACAGTAATTTTCAAAAGTGCAATAATGAAAAAAACGGAATTTCCCCTGTCATCAAATTAAAAATAATAGAGTTGAAGCCAACGATACGTCAGAATCAGAAAATGACGTCTATTCAAATGGGCGGGGACGGCTATTGTTAATGTCTTCTGTCAAAATAGTATCTTGAACCAATGCCGGCAATGTCCTAGCATATTCGATAATCTGGTCCCGATATTTCAACGAAAACCCAAGCGCAATCACTTGAGCCACCAAAACCCCAGCCATCAATTGTGTAAACCAAGACCGCTCCAAAAGGCTACTTTCTTGTTTTTTTTGGGTTAAGATGCTGAGTTTTTCTATCATTGGTAAGAAGAAATATGAATACAAAAAAGTCGAGATGGGAAAATTATATCTCCCACCTCGAACTTTAACTAAAACCGGTCCTTTGGCACTCGGAGTGAATTGTTCCGGGACTGTCCTTCATCTCGCTGTCGGCCACCACCGCCAGCCCGATTACTATATCGATCTCTTCGTTTTACCTTGTTTTATTAGGTTGGGATGCGTTAAATCATCCGGTATTGAGGATGGTGTTCTGGATGATTTGTGGCTTGGCAGCGGCTTTGACGAGTAATCGTTTCGTTGTGGGGGCAAGAGAGGCCGAACGGACAAACTCTTAACGGAAATGTGAATGGAATACACTGAATATTACCGGGACAGGGAGAAGGACAAAGCACTTGGCTATAGGTTGCGCCGCAGAACAAAAGAAGTCATTGCAGCGCTGAAGCCTTTAGTTTCCAAACCGGTTGGATTGGTCATAGATGTCGGATGTGCAGACCGGTTAATGCTGAATCAGGTTGTTGATGAACTAGGCACAGATGAGGGGTTGGGGTTGGATTACAATATCGACCTACTGCGTATGCAGAAAGATGGCGCTGCTGTTTGTCAGGCTGATGCACTCCGCTTACCTATAACAGATGCATGTGCCGATGTCGTTTTGGCTACTGCGATGATTGAACATGTGGCTGACCCCGAACAGGCGGCATCTGAATTTTATCGCGTGTTGCGCAAGGGAGGTGTTTGTGTGCTGACCACACCGAATCCTACGATGGAAGCCATCGCGACAAAGGTCGGTTTGCTCAAAGATGACACACATTATCGCCTTTTCGACCTCAAAAGCTTAGGAAATCTCGTTGTAGAGGCTGGCTTTCAGTTAGTTGGAACTAAGCGTTTTATGCTCTCTCCTCGGGGGATGCCCTGTGAAGAATTAGCAGAAAAAATATTAAAAGTCGCCCACCTAGATTTCATATTAGCTAACCAGTTGGTTGTTGGGCAAAAAGTCGATTGATTAGCTATTGGGTGTTCATTTGAATGGTGTGGTTAAAAATGGTTCGCGTCTGATAGGGGTCGTCGTTCTTGCTCTCATTATCTATGCGTTAAGGGAGAGACCGTGGGGAGAGGTGCTAGTAGGTATTAAATTTCACTGGATCTTTGTTAGTCTCTTGCTCAACATTCCCCAACTTTGGGCTAAATCGATTCGTTGGAATCTCATGCTGCGGGAGGGAGGAGTCTTCTACAGGCAGCATGTAAGTTTCTATATCTATATGAGTTGTCTTTTTTTGGGCATAGTAACTCCAGGGAGAATTGGAGAATTGCTCAAGGCTGTTTATGTCTATAAAGAAAAAAATGTAAGCTTCTCACATGCATTCGGTGCTACGGTACAGGATCGTATTTTCGATCTCTACTTTCTGCTCATTCTAAGTTTTCTTTGTTCCGAAATCATTTTTGTTGTTTTATATACCAGTAGAATACAAAAATAAGACTTCGTTCATC
>CAYVHK010000227.1:0-6101 GCA_964451145.1 uncultured bacterium
AGACAAGAGAACCTAAGAAGGTAGTTTGTAATGCTGACGAAGGTGAGCCGGGTTGCTTCAAAGATCGGGCGATCATGGACTACGACCCGCATGCGGTAATTGAAGGGATGTTGATTGCCGCATATGCTACTGGTGCCCGACAAGGTTTTATCTATTTACGTTATGAATATCCAGAAACATTCAATATTCTGACCCAAGCTATTAGAGAAGCCCAAGCATCTGGTTTTTTGGGAAGTGGCATTCTTGGTTCCGACTTTCATTTTCATATTGATATTCGAAGAGGAGCTGGTTCCTATATTTGCGGTGAGGAAACCGCTCTGCTCAATAGCTTGGAGGGAAAGCGACCGTTTCCCCGTAACCGTCCTCCTTATCCTGTTACCAATGGTTTTCGGGATTTACCCACAGCTGTCAACAACGTGGAAACTTTGGCTTCTGTGCCTCAGATTTTGAGACATGGTGCCGATTGGTATCGTGGATTAGGACTAAACGGGCACGCCGGCACCAAGATCATCAGCTTATCAGGCGATATTCAATATCCAGGCAACTATGAAATCCCGCTCGGGTTACCGTTGTCCACCTTATTGTACGATTGGGCTGGTGGGCCGCAGTCAGGACGTATAGTTCAGGCTGTCACAATGGCTGGTGTGTCAGGTGGTTTTTTGGCCAATACAGATTTAGATGTAACATTGGATAATTCCTCAGTGGCAGCTAAGGGGTCCCTTTTGGGCTCGGGAGGTGTGATTGTCTTTGACGACAGCCGTAATATGGTTAAAGTAGCCGAGAATGCGATGAGCTTTTTCGCGGAAGAGTCTTGTGGTAAATGCTTTCCTTGTCGAATTGGCACACAACGGTTGACAGAACGTCTAGGTGGCAATTCACCTGTCCACACCAAAGAAGTTTGGTTAAAGGAGGTACAGGAAATTGGCCAAACGATGAAGGCAACCAGCGCTTGTGGATTAGGTTCTGTAGCTCCACTAATTACTGATAGTCTTATCAAACATTTTCCTGATCAAATACAGCAACACCTTGATAGTGGGAAATAGTATTTTTACTTCATTAGCTAAGTTATTTTGAACATGAATGAGGAAAAGATGTTTAATTGGTATTATGTTGTTTTTTGTACCTTGTTTTCTCTGGTTTCCACTGTTGGTGAATCTAAGCTCTTGTTGTTTGATACTTTTGATGGCAAATTGAATAAGAAAAACTGGAGCCACGGTATCAAAGCTCGAAAGATTGACTGGAAGACTAAAAATGGACTATTGGAAATTTTACCTACTGGTGTAGGTTGGAGTTATTTTGGTTATGCCAAAGTCGAAGCCAAAGATTTTGGCCTACAATTTGATTTTCGACCATTGCAAGATGACTTTGGTAATGGCAGTTGGATAGGAATATTATTTCGAGCCAGTGAGGACTTCAATTTCTACCAACTTTATGTCACACCACAAGACGGAATGGGGACTAAGAATTATGCTCGTTGGTATGTTCGACAAGGAGAAAATCAAGAAACTTGGAAAGAATTAAGAGAACTACGCACTAAACTTCCTTTTCCTGTTAAATCCAAGGAGTGGTACACTTTGTCCCTAACTGGGCGAGGTTTTAAATTTGAACTGTTTCTCAAACATAAAGAAGAAATCGTTTCAAAAAAAATTATGACTTGGACAGATCAAAAGAGCCTTCATGCTAAAGGTACCATAGGCTTTATTTCCGATTTGGAACGTCATTATCAAATTGATAACTTGAGATTGTTCGATTCTTCCAATGAAGTTAACTTATCTGTACAAAACAAAGATAAAGTAGCAATCTGCTGGGCATATTTGAAACAGAGATAGTCAATTTTTCTGAAACCAAGTCAAGTTTTGACTAATCAATCCGATAACAATAGTTTTAAAAAATTATTCTGAAACAACGTGAAATTTACTCTATAATTCGTTTTCGTATTAGCTGTTAGAAGGCAATTTCTGAAGAAATAAAATGGGACCGATTGGTTAGTGTATCGCCGATCCAAGCATAATCGAGTCGAACGACAATCGGGCCAAATTGATGCACCAAACCGACACCTGTTGTCCAACTTCCATCTGAATTTCCAGCTCTTAACTGTAGAAAATTGGTAATTGATAGTTCAAAGCCTATTCTGATTCTTGTATTTGGCTGGCCATGGGCTGAATGATCACGTTCCAAATCGAGACTAACAATTAGACTAGAGTCTAGCATTTTGGATGCCACTTGGTAGGCTAAACCTATCGTCTGCCGATTAATGCCCAGTTTGAGTAAGTCGTTTTGCCACAGTAGACCAATTCTCCAATTGTTCTTTGGTTTGGCTAGGATAGCCAAATCGAAGGCCGGATTGTAACCGAAAATTTGATAGTAACGACTGGGATGCCGACGTTGGAACTTGAGGCTGCAGCCAAACGAAAGGTAGGGGCCAATTTGCCGAGCTAAGGCATAGTAGGAATAGTCAGGATCTTGGCTTGTTGTACCGAGTGCGATCTTGTTCCCCCAAGCAAAGCCCGTCTGTCGATATGAGTACGCGATACCTTTGGGATCAAATCCATACTCGGTGCGGTCAAAGAACTTATTCATGCCAAAGACTTTGACCCCTTGCCACTGAATTAAACCTGCCGGATTCCAAAAACAAGCTGTGGCATCATCTGCTATTGCAGTAAAAGCGTTTCCAATGCCTATTGCTCTAGCCCCAACATAAAGGGGTTGGGCTATCTCAAAAGGGAAAGTTGTAGCAGACAGTTGAGTACTAAGAAAACACAAAAAGCAGTATGTTAAAAATAGAATCCGCTGCCAATAGCAACAGATCATTAGATTAGGGATATCTAGTTTTGAAGTTGGAATCGGTATGGAAGTTGGACCCGAACACTGACCTTACTCTTACCTTGTCTGGCCGGGCGAAAACGGGTTGATCTAAGGGCTTGAACGGCGGCTTGATCGCAACCGAATCCTAAGCTAGTAACCACTAGAATATCAGTTGCCTTTCCTTCAATACCAATTGTAGCTTCTAACAAAACAACTCCTTCACGTTGAGCACGCCGAGCCAAATCGGGGTATGTCGGCTCAACAGGATTGATCACCACGGGTCTTTGGGTCACGTCTCTAAGATCCGTGATTAAAAAATCAGTCGGGTCAATATCAAGGTTAGGCGGGGCTGTTGAAAGTTGAATTGTGGATGCGATCGTCGAATACACCTTTTTGGGATTCACTTTTGGCGGTTGCATTTTCATCGGCACGGGCTTATGCTCGATGGTCAATGACCTGCTGATTGTATAAATGTCGCTGCTAGCTAGTAAAGAAGGTGTTTCTGTAGCTGCGATAACACCGGTAGTATAACTGGTAACCGGCAATTCGATAGCCGTCTCTATGCGTTGGGGAACTCGATTTTGTTGTATCGGTACGGTCGCCATTTTAGGTTGGTGGCGAATTGGTTTGATCGCTCTTCTTGGTAGTCGACGTTTAGGGGGCGGTTCAGCAATACGGGTGATGTCTACGGCAACCATATCTTTTTCGACCAGATGCCGCTGTACCATATAGAAAGCACCTAGTAGGGCTAAAAGAGCATGCAAAACTAGAGAAATTAAAAAGGGGAGTGGTAACCGCTGCCCCATAGTATTATTGGATTAAACTTTCCCTCATGCCGGGCAAAAGGATAACACCGCCTGAGCCTCAAGTCAAGATTGACTTACTCTTTTGGCTTTCAAAAACTAGAGGTAATAAGCTTTGGCATCCACCTGAGGTAACAGCCAAAGCTTACGGTCCAAAAGTGTGGATGGTTTTATTGGATCTTGACTTTGCCCCAACTAACGGTCAATTTTCCTCGATTATCGACAGCCATAGCCCCATCGATTCCACTTTTGTAAATTTCGGTCAGTTCCGCTTCACCTAATGCCACATCGAAAACCATAGCTTCATCAACTGTAATGGTTCCAAATCGAGTGCCACAACACTGATCGCGACCGATCCAGAGTTGCTTGGCTTCTTCTGCCGCAATTTCACTCTTGTCGAGTTTGAGTTTGCTCTCGATTTTACCATCAACCACGATTCGCCATTCGCCAGTTTTGCTATCAAATGTACCAGCATACAGGTGCCAATCGGTAATCTCTTTGGGAAAAACTTCACCGTCTCTCCAAGCACCTGGCTTATTCCAGCAGGCACCGTTGCAAATTGGGAAAGAGACACCAGTTCCACCTTGATTGTTGTGGATAATGTAGGCATTCCTTTTAGACATTATCGTTCCATGGTTATTCCAAGCCTTATCGGCACTTTTAACTAATGCAGCAACGGTAATGGCCTTGGTTGGGTTGGCGTGTTCTTTGATGGCAACGTAACCACTTTTTCCGTCGAACTCAATAGCTTGGCCAAACTTACCTTTGACCCACTTGCACTTGCCTTCTAATTTTCCTTCCAAACCATTGCCGGAATCGTCTTTGGTTTTTCCACCTTTTCCTTCATCAAACTTCCACAAGCCGACTAGGTGTTTCTCTAAGTCGATTTTGGCAGAAGCCGGTGTTAAAACTAACCCTGCCAGCAGTAAACAACTAGCCATTAAGAACGGTATTCTACGAATTTTCATAAACGCTTTCCTTAATTTATTTTAGTAAGTTAAGCTTATTAGCTCTTCAATTCAGCCCAAGTAATGGCTAATTTTTCTCGTGCATCTACAGCCGTGATAGCCGCTGACAAGCCGGTTTCCATGATGCCTTGCTGTTGCCCAGCAGTCAAAGCAATATTAAAAACCGCCACCTCATCGATGATGGCTTTACCATAGCGGGTGTCACAACATTCATCCCGACCAATCCACAGCGGTCCATCATCTTCGTCAAGCGGTTTTTTGTTAAGGTCTAATTTGCTAGCCTCTTTACCATCAATGAAGATTTTCCATTCTCCCGTCGTGCTATCGAAGGTGCCAGCATACATGTGCCAAGTGGTAATATCTTTGGGTCCAACTTCACCATCTTTCCAACCACCTGGTTTATTCCAACAACCACCATTACAAATAGGGAAGGATACTTTTGTTCCACCTTGATTAGGGTGAATGATATAAGCGTTTCTTTTGGCTGCGATAAAGCCGTGTATGTTCCAAGTTTCCGTCAGGCTCTTGACCCAAGCTAAAACAGTAATAGCCTTAGTCGGATTTTTGTGTTTCGGTACTTCGACAAAGGCGGTTTTTCCGTCCAACTCTAACGCTTTGCCAAACTTCCCATTAACCCATTTGGCATCCCCCTTAACTGTCGCATCCAATCCTTTGCCTGAAGCATCTTTGATTGTTGTACCCTTGCCTTCATCAAATAGCCAAATACCAGTAGCAACTGATTTCAAATCAGTGACACCAGCCAAACTGGGAATCGTTATCAGCAATCCCAAAGCAATTAGACTTAGGTAGATCATCACCTGTAAGTTCATTTTTGGCATTCTAAACATAACTTGTAAAGCCTCCTTGGCGCTCATCACAAGTTTATCCTATTCTAAATGAATAACCAGACTCACTTTAACATAAAGTTGCAACAGAGTCATTTTTTTTACTCTGTTGAGAATTAGAACGGTTACTTAATAACAGCAATTTTGCCGGTTTTTTGTTGATTATTATATCGAACAAGGTAAAGGTAAAGGCCACTGGCAACACCAAATCCTACGTGGTTTTGTAAGTGCCACAGCTTTTTCCCTTGATCTTCAAGTTCTACTGACAACGTTTCAATCAGGATACCAGACAAATTGTAGACTTGAATTTGACTGTTAACTGGTAAATTAGCGAACGTCACTGCTCCTTTGTGTATTTCGTTAGGTCGAACTGGATTCGGATATGCGATCAGACGGTCGAGGTTAGTTGGTTGGGCAGTATCAGCTGGCATGGTGAATTCTGTGTGCTCACCGGTTGATAAGTCTAATCGATAACTGAATCCCGAGTCTAAAGGTGAAAATGTCAGTAATAGTCGCTGGTCTGATTGGTCCAAAATGACAGAAGTTGGCTGCTGCGTGGTAGCTAAGTCATCGACTCGAGACAGGTGATAATTTTGCTGATCGAAAATCGAGTGCCCGATGAGGTTTTCCCACAAGTGTAGATCCAAACGATCGGCAAATATTAGGGCTATTTGTCGCTG
>CAYVHK010000228.1:0-6087 GCA_964451145.1 uncultured bacterium
TAGCCATAGAAAATACGAAAACCCACATCCACACCGCGCGCACGTTAATCATTTTTAATTATCTCCTGGAAAGATTTTAACCACCTCACCTGGCACCGATTGTATGACGGTAGATAATCCATGTCAACAAAATTCAATAATAATTAGTCTGAAATCTACTTAAATAATAAACTGACAATGAAGCATTAATTAGTCTGAATCCTACACTAGTGCAAACAAAAGTTAGTCTGTTCTAAGTTGATCGCTTATCGGTCTAACTCATCTGATGGTTATTACTTGACAACTATCGACTTTTGTCCTAAAATCTGGCTTTGATGTATTCTACGTTTAAACAACGATAACCGACCAACAACTCATCCAGCCTGTGCCAAACGTTATTCATCTGATTCTAATCGCTGTTTTGGTTCTAGTTGGCTCTCGACTAGAAGCTAAGCCGGTTGAATTGGTTTTTGCCTATTGGGGCTCGCCTTTTGAACGCCAAGCTGTTAAAAAGGTCCTCCAACAATTCAGCCAACAGCATCCCAACATTCGAGTCCGTGCCCAGCATATTCCCGGTTCCAATTATACAACCAAGTTAGTAACTATGGTGGCCGCTGGTACCGCACCTGATGTCGCCTACATTCCTGATCCCATGATTTCAAAGTGGGCCAGCGCCGGTTGGTTGATGGATTTATCGGATTATTTCGAGAATGACTCAGAAGCCAGCACTCGGATGCCGCAGATCTATTATAAGCTCCAAGATAAGATCATTGGTACCAGTGCCGCCATCGAGACTATTATTCTGTACTACAACAAACAAGTGTTTGATCGGGCTAATTTGCCTTATCCACCGGCCACGGCGGAAGAGGCTTGGTCTTGGCAAGAATTTGTGGCTATCTGTCAAAAATTAACCACCGACCGCAATGGTTATGATGCCGCTAATCCCAATTTCGACGCCGAACACATTACCACTTATGGGGTAGCCTTTCCTCCAGCGGAACTCTTTACACTACCATTTATTTATAGTAATGGGGGTCAAGTAGCCAGCGACGATGGCCAGAAATTGCTACTTAATCAACCAGCGGCGGTCGAGGCCCTACAGCAAATGCAGGATTTGATCTATCGGTATCATGTAGCACCTACTCCTTCGACGTTACAATCGATGCCTTCTTCCTCTTTCATGCTGCAAACAGGTAAAGTTGCTATGGATATTACTGGGCATTGGCAGATTCTAGATCTCAACCAAATGGGCTTTGATTGGGGCATGGGCGTGTTACCCTACTTTAAGCGCCCAACCACTGTCATTACTGGTTCCCCTTTGGGTATTTTCACTAGTTCCAAACACCCTGAAGAGGCATTCCAGTTGTTCAAAGCCTTGGGAAATACAGTCAGCAATGATCTATTTGGTAATGGTCTCTGGATGCCGTTGCATGTTGAAGATTACACCGATCCAGCCAAGATTAGTCAGTGGTTAAATAGTCAACCTGGAGTCTATCCGGCCGAGGCTCGAAGTGTTCTGATTGATTACACCATCAACCACACTTCACGCCAAATACCATTTTATTGGTTAAGAAACTATGGTCAAATTGTGGATGAAGCCATTACTCCAGCGCTCAGCTTGATGTGGGCCGGAGAAGCCGATGCACAACAAGCTATGGATCAGGCAGTTAAAGACGGTCAAAAACTGTTGCAAGGTCGGCTATTCAAACAATAAGCGTAATTTTCGATTAAGAGACGGTGACATTTTAGTTAGTTCAATACTAACCCTGTGTGAAAATCAATGGCGGCTACAGGCCCTACGTAATACCGATCAAATCTACTGACTAAGATTAGAGGCTTTTCTCAAATAGGAGAAAGTTTCTTGTTGTATAAAAGGAGGAGTGTAAGTGATGTCCATTCATGATCTACCAAACCTGTCATCTCAATATTCGCTGACAGATGACCAAGTTGAATCCTTCCAACGAAATGGGCATGTGTACTTACCTCAAGTTTGTTCACCTCAAGAAGTTAATATTTATCAAAAGATCATTTGTAATGCCGCTGAGAAAAGTTTCATCCAGGAAAACGGTGAGAATCGACCATTTGTACAAACAATAAACTTGCGCTACCATTGCCCCCAAGTTATGAAATTTGTTTTAGCTAATCGATTTGGGCAAATTGTGTCTGATCTCATTAGTTCATCCACAAAATCAACACCAGCTCATCCATCCCAAAGCGTGCGGATTTTCTATGACAAAGCACTTTTTAAAGAACCAAAAAGTGTAATGACCCCTTGGCACCAAGATATGTATTATTGGCCACTGGTTACACAGCATGCAGTCAGCATGTGGATGCCGTTGATCGATATCTCGTTGGAAATGGGACCGATTCGATTTGCCTCAGAATCACATCATCAGGGATTTGTCAAACCGGTTGCAATTTCCGATCACTCTCAATCTTTTTTCCAGCAGTGGATCGAAGATGGAGGCTATCCAGTTTGGCAGAGAAGCATGAAAGCTGGAGACGCGACTTTCCACAATGGCTGGACGATTCATGGATCAACCGCTAACCGAACTGACCAAATGCGGCAAGCTATGATTGTAACCTATTATCCTGATGGTACAGTGGTTGACAAACTCAGCAATCCAAGTCGGATTCATGATGCCAAGCATTTCTTAGGTGGAAAAAATGCTGGTGATTTGGCGGATAGTCAAATGAACCCTCTTATTTATCAAGCAAGTTGAATCTCCGACATCATAATGGACGAATTGATTACTTATGATGTCAGTTCGGCCAGCTAGCTAATAGTACTTACGAACTATAGGTCAGGGCATCAAATCGACCAGAGAGTTTATTCAAGGCCCATTATTTTATGGATTATCTACCATGATGTCGAAAAGATCTAGTATGGTAATTGTTTCCTATTTTCTATGCAATCCAAATTGTCAAAAAGTCTAGTCTTAGAATCACGGAGTAAGTCAGGGAAATTTCTCTGGCCAATATTTTTTGTGGCACCAGCAGTTCTCGGATTTCTGTTGTGGCAATTGATCCCAATTGCGGCCAGCTTGATAATTTCCTTTACCGATTCAACAATCATTGGCGAAACTAATTGGATTGGATTTCAAAATTATAGACAGATGTTTACTTCCGATCAGTTATTCCGCCAGTCATTGACTGTCACCTTTTATTACGCTATTTTTAGTGTTCCCTTAAGAACAGTAGCAGCGTTTTTTTTGGCAGTTTTACTAAACCAAAAAATCCATGCTCGCCCTGTTTTTCGAACTATAGTTTATCTTCCTTCCATTCTTCCAACTATCGCTTCTAGTGTTCTCTGGATTTGGCTTTTTAACCCTAATTTTGGTTTGCTCAACGCTATGCTGAAACCGTTAGGTTTTGGAAAATTACAATGGATTTATAGTACTGAGACGGTTATACCATCACTTATCTTGATGAGCCTATGGGATGTTGGACCAATGATGATCATTTTTCTAGCCGGTCTTCAATCGGTGCCAAGGTTTCTTTACGAGGCTGCCGAAATTGATGGCGCCAGCAAATGGCATAAACTAATACATATAACCGTACCAGTTGTCAGCCCTGCAATCTTATTTAATTTAATCTTGGGACTAATCAATGCCTTACAAACGTTTGCCCAGCCTTATGTTATGACCCAAGGAGGACCAAATAACTCAAGTTTGTTATATGTCTTATATTTATATCGTAAGGCTTTTGATCAATTTGAAATGGGATATGCTTCTGCATTAGCTTGGGTAATGTTTTTAGTCATTGCCGGTCTAAGTTATTTGGTTTTCCGATCCTCGCCACATTGGGTTTATTACGACGGGAAATGAGACAACAATCAACTCCAAAATAGAAAATAATGATTCAAACGGATAACGGAAAAGCAACTAAAATTCTCATCTATTTCTTGCTCGTGACGGGTTCTGTAATCATGATAATACCGTTACTATGGATGATTAGAAGTTCCTTTATGGGCATGCAACAGATATTTATTTTCCCGCCGGAGTGGATTCCAGACCCATGGGTATTCACCAATTACCCGGGTGCCTTGACCACTGTCCCTTTTATCCAATATTTTCTGAACACTATAACGATTTTGGTCCCCTCCGTACTAGGAACACTTGTCACTGCGTCGATGGGAGCCTTTGCGTTTGCTCGGTTAAAATGGCCAGGCAAAAACTTAGTTTTTGCCGTTTTAATGACCACTCTGATGTTGCCCTACGCAATAACGTTGATCCCAACTTTTTTAATATGGTCGAAGTTAGGTTTAATTAATACCTATTGGCCGTTAATTTTACCCAAATGGTTTGGTGGTGGCATTTTCTATATTTTCTTGCTGAGACAGTTTTTTCTAACCATTCCTAAAGAATTAGACGAAGCAGCAACAATTGATGGAGCTAATCCCTTACAAATACTGTGGCATATTATCATACCCTTAAGTCGGCCGGCACTAATTACAGTGGGTATTTTTTCAACATTAGCCGAATGGAATGACTTTTTGGGGCCGCTGATTTATTTAAATGATTCGAGGAAATTTACCATTGCGTTGGGGTTAGCCGAATTCACCGGACTCTACACTTCTCAATGGCATCTACTGATGGCTGCGTCAACAGTAGTTGTTACTCCGGTTGTAATTTTGTTCTTTTTTGCCCAGCGGTATTTTATTGAAGGTATTGCACTAACAGGTACAAAAGGTTAAGTTAATCTTTAAGCCATTAAATTAGAATATGTTAATAGAAAGTTTAAGATTTAATTTTCTAAATTATTAGATCGGGTAACTATGGCAATTATCGAAAATCATAAGGCAGCAATGAAGAAAGATGAGTAGTTTAGTAAGGAAATTTTTTGGAGATTAGGGCAAAGACCGTTGTCAATCCACTATGCAATGCCAATATCATTAGTGTGTCTTTAAAGCCGAGCGTAGCCTATACGCCAAGTCGTTTTATCACTACCTAGTAGCCACAGCTGATCTTCTAAATAGAAATATTACAAGATCTCCAACCCCAATGTTAACCGGTCGCACTCAACTATTAGGCAACATACTTACGACTTGTCAGGCTAGGACGGTAATTTAATAATGATCAGTTTTCAAGTCTTTCTGTAGGTGATAGTAACTTTGATTTTCAGGCCATGATTTTAACTCGTGAGGTCAAGACAATCATAGCCAGTATAATACAATTGGCACATATGCCCAAAAGAACATTCAACATGAACCGATTTTTGATCCAGAGAACAGGCGATAACCCAATCAAATATTTTCAGTTTACAAACTACACAAGACAGATTTTTATGATAAACGAATTTGGCAACACATTACCCAACCTAAAATCGTGTTGATTATCACCAATTTGCTGCAGACACCCAATATCGAAATGTCCGGTCGGTAGCATAAAAGATTAAAGAGAGTAAACATATAGTGGAAAACACAATAGTACGACCGGCCACGTTAGTGGACGATTGGAATCGACTTATTGAACAGCAACTCCCCGAGTTAGACAGTGAGTATTCACTGACGGACGAACAGATTAATCAGTTCTGGGAACAAGGTTTTATTGTCTTGAGAGATGTGTTGAATCCCGGCGAGGTCAATGCCTACGGGGAATCCATTCGCGAGGTGGCGATGGCGCATTTCCGGGCACGTGGTTGGAAGACATCATTTGGCACTGCATTTCTTCAGCAGCTTAACTTACGATACTGTTCAGATGCGGTCATGAAATTTGTCAGTTGCAAACGATTCGGACGTATCGCCAGCCGTTTGCTGCGAACACCGACAGTACGCCTCTACCACGAACAGGCACTGTTTAAGCAGCCAGGGGGGAGCGATTCACACTGGCATCAGGATCAATTCTATTTCCCCTTCGATGACAGTATTACTATGGGGTTGTGGATGCCGTTGGTCGACTGCTCTTTGGATATGGGACCGCTTCGTTTTGTCCGTGGTTCGCACAAATACGGCAACCTAGAGGGGCAATCCATTAGTAACGAATCTGCACGATTCTTCGACAACTTCATCGAGCGTGAGGGATTGGAGATCGTCCAAGTGCCGAATATAACAGCAGGAAGCTGTTCTATTCACCTCGGTTGGACGATACACGGCGCACCAGCCAATAG
>CAYVHK010000229.1:0-6007 GCA_964451145.1 uncultured bacterium
ACCACGGCAGTCAGCATGCCAATGACTAGTAAAAATATTTCAAAAGAATGATATCGTTTACCTCCTAAACCTAGACCAAGAAAAAAACCGAAAAATCCAATCCAGACTCCACCTTTTATCGCTAGGCCAATCATACCCCAACGAAGTGAAGCCCAGTTCCCTATCAATGGTGCGTCATGGGTTAAGCCAATCGTTTGCCCATAGGTCATGGAACCTCCGAAACCCATGGCTATGGTTCCCAAGGCTGCTGCCCGAATCACATGGATAGAATTATTATTTGGGCAAAATAGAAATACGAGAATCAGACTCACTAGAACACCAGCTATCATAGCACCGGATTCATGGCCATACTGACCGCGAATCCCCCATCCCATTCCACCAGCCATCGCAGTTGTGGCCATCACCAGCCAAAGTGGGGGATTAGGGAATAATGGTTGATCACTACTGTTCATATAGTTTTAGTTGGTTTGAGAAATATCATTTCAAATCACAGAAATACTTTTTACTTGTATCTATTGTCTAATTTTCACAATCGAAAATCATATTTTGTTCGAATAATTATCTGTATTTACAAAACTATTTTTTCTTTTGTGCTTAACTTGATTAAATCGTTATTGGAAGTAACTATCTTCAATGTTTAAACTTATCAAAATTGCAACAAAAAATATTGTGTCTAGAAAATATTAAAAGCCAGAGATAGTTGGACTAAACCATCATTCAATTTTGGTTAGAATTAATATTTTTTACTTCACCAAAAGTCTTCACTGCCAATAATATTCATACTTCTATAAAAAGCCATTTTCGACGATCAGTAACTCAGAAAAAAGACTAATCGATATAGATCCAGTCTGAGACCTGTCATTTTCCCCCCTGACACGGTTCCCATCGGTTGAATACAGGAAGTTCAGAATTGTCCTAATTGTTTCGTATATTGCCACAAAGAGATTTTAATGTCCAGCTCTATAGAGATACTGGTCATTAAATTAATTAAGCAAATTAACAAGAGAATTATATTTGTCTCACCAGAAATAGTAACTCGTGTTATATTATCTTCAGGTTGTCGAAGAACCATATTATTGTAAATACAAGTAAAAATTTCAGGACCTCTTATTCCCTCTTATTCAAGGCCGGTTTATAGAGCGACCGAACCGATTTTTGAGTCGAGTTGAATTAGGTGGTAAAACTGTGGATAGTCATTTGCCTGATCTTGGCGTCTAAAGGAAATTTTGATTCCTGATGCCGAATTGTACCTACGACCAGTTCCACCCGAATCGACTAGAAAAACACGGTATACTACCGTTATGGTGAAGCATGAAGGTATGCTAATTTCACTTGTATCAATTCTAGATAATAGGTTTGTTTACAGAAGCCTTGAATCGTGTCAACTAACAGTATTGAAAGAATTTCGACTTGAAAAGTCCGAGGTGGCATTAGGAAATCACCGATTTGATTTTCTCTTAAAAACAGATCAAAATACTCCTTTTTATTTAGAAGTAAAATCAGTGACTTTCGTTGAGGATGGCTTAACAAAGTTTTCGGATGCAGTAACCAAGAGGGGGATACGACATGGGACAGTATTAGAAAATATGGTTATGGACAGCCAACCTGCCGGTGTTCTTTTTGTTTGTCAACGTCCCGATGCCCAAAAATTCAGTCCAATGTATGAAAGAGATCCAAAATTTTCTACCGCACTAGAAAGATCCTATCAAAGTGGAGTCAAGATTTAGTGTATTACTACCAGGATTACATTAGGTAGCATGACCTATTTTCAGGAGATTCCGGTTGTGTTTAATCAATAATACACCCCACATAGGAAGACAACAACTATTTGGACTGGATTCAATCCGATGTGGATAATTTCCCCTGAGTTTATGACTTGAAATTTTGACATTATTCCATAAGAATAAATGAAAGACTCCAGAAAAAAAGCTCTTTCTAAAGAACAGGTTCAACGATACCACCATCAAGGTTGGCTCGGTCCCTTCACCCTAGTTTCGGAAGATGAAATGGCAGAAATTAGGTGTAGAATCGATAAAGAAATTTTGGATCCAGGAAGGGTATCTCAGCTACACGAAAAGTATTATTTTCACAATCGTCATCTGGACAATCTTTGTGTGTATCAATTACTGAATCATCCCAATTTGGTTGAAAAGGCTGCTTGTATTTTAGGTGGTCATTTGGTTTTGTGGCGAACTAATTTTCAGTTAAAGCCCCCTTTGAATGAACAAATAGATTGGGATACGGAGATCCCTTGGCACCAAGATTGTGCTTATTATCAGCCTTCACCTAATGTTATTCTTTCGGCTTGGATTGCGGTTGATGAATCCAACCGTGGAAATGGATGCATGCGTGTTTTACCAGGGAGCCATAAAAGACTTTATCCTCATATTCGGACACCTCAGGCTGAGCGATTTGGTCTTTTTGTAGATTCTTCAGGATTTGATCTCAGTGAAGCTATTGATATTGAATTGAAAGCAGGGGAATTCGTTTTTTTTAACGAAAGCATTCTTCATTCTTCTACGGCTAATCGATCCTCGTTTCGTCGGTTGGGTATCACACCCCGTATAACAGTACCTTTCGTCGAAGTTGGCAACCGGTCAAAAATCGATGTGTTAATGCTTAAAGGCGAAGATTATATGGGGGATTACAAGGTGGTTGAACCACCCAAACACTAAAATTTCAATAAGTCTGGGTGTTAAATAAACACTTAACAATTAGATTTACGATCCATAGTTAAACTTACCGAAATAATGAATGAATACAAATCTTATCGATAGACAGATTGATTTTTACCGTGAAAACGGATTTCTCATCATTGAAAATTTTTTGACAGATATTGAGTTGAAATTTTGGCGTCAGTCTATTGATGAAGCCGTTGCAGAAAGTTTGGACAGAGATTATACCCACCACAATCAAAGAGGCGAAGATAATTATTATAAAAATGTTTTTGTCCAATGCGTCAATCTATGGAAGACGAGTGAGAAAATCAAAAAGCTAATTTTGGTACCCGAATTAGGTGAAATTGCTGCAGATCTTTCTGGAACAAAAGGCGTACGACTGTATCACGATCATGCAATGATCAAGAAGCCGTGGGCAAATCCAACTAACTTTCATGTGGATAACCCTTACGATCCATTTTACTCTCGTCAATCCATAATGCTTTGGGTTGCGCTGGATGACGCAACTGTGCAGAATGGATGCTTGTATTTTCTGCCTGGCACACACAAGACCAGTCAATTTGAAGTTGGCGGTAGCCGTGGACAAGTTGGTGTGGCCAATTTATTTCGTCAATATCCCCAATGGGCAACAATCGACCCAGTAGCCGCAGAGATGAAAGCCGGAGCAGGGGCGTTTATTAGTGGAATGATAGCTCATGCAGCTGGGCCAAATATGACCATTCAATCCCGCCGTACGTTTGCCATGCTCTTCATGCCAGAAGGATCAAAATTTAATGAAATAAAGAGTGCACTACCCAATGAAATGGCTGCTAAATTGAAGGTTGGGGAGGTGCTGGAAGATGACACCCACCAGCCATTACTGTTTTCTTATCAATCAAATCATGCGAAGCGATCATCCCCTCAGTATTGATGCTTTTGTCTCTCAAGCCTGCCAGTTTAGCTCTCATGCCTCCCCTATTCAGGTCCTTCATCTCCTTCAGGCTTGTATCAATATCATGCCCCAAACTGGCTGTAATGGCCGTCCTGTCGGTCGTGCTGGCTGGCTCCTGCTCTCCATCTCTGATTCATTCTTCAAGCACGCTTGGGCCAACACCTTTGACTTTCTGCCTCTCTATTGGCAACAACATCAAATCGACGTTCCCCATATGATTTTATGGTGGTAGACGAAGCACAAGATATTAGCGTACCTCAGCTAAAGTTTGTCGCCATGTTAGCCAATAGTCGGCCAAATGCTCTCTTTTTTACAGGTGATTTAGGACAAAGGATTTTTCGACAACCTTTTTCATGGGCCCGACTTGGCGTCCACATTCGTGGTCGTTCTAAGACACTGCGTATCAATTATCGCGCTTCACACCAGATTAGAAGGCAAGCAGACTTACTACTAGATGATGAGTTAAGTGATATTGCTGGAAATACAAAATTACGAAATGGGACCATCTCTATCTTTAATGGCCCAAAACCAACCTCGAAAGTGTGTGACACCGAAGAAGACGAAATGGAGTTAGTGGCTCTCTGGCTTAATGAGCGAATAGAAGACGGCATAGCTCCAAATGAGATTACCGTCTTTGTTCGATCTGAAAATCAGTTAGAAAGGGCTTTTGCCGCTATCGACCAAGCGAACTTATCTCATAAGCAATTAGATCATAATTTTCAGACCAAAACAGGTAGTGTTACAGTTAGTCCTATGCATCTGGCCAAAGGTTTGGAGTTCCGTATTGTTGTTGCAATGGCTTGTGATGACGAAGTGATTCCACTACAGGAAAAAGTTGAATCCATAGTTGGCGAAGTTGATCTAGAAGAAGTATCATAATACAGAGAGGCATCTGCTATATGTAGCCTGTACCCGAGCAAGAGACTATCTATTAGTAACTGGTGTCAATCCTGTTTCCGAATTCGTGGATGATTTGCAAATGTTATGAATAATAATGAGTATGATTGTACGAACTTACAGTGATCAAGTTTTGTTGGTTTTTTGCCTGCATGTAGTAGATTAATTCAGTTTGTGGTGTCTCCCCGACATCACAGCTATAAATAATATAAAATTTCTCCTGATTTACTTAGCCCTCTGGTTTTTAAAATATGAATATTATAGTAGCCACTTTTGAAACTGATTCTAAGCAATATTATAATGGTTTATTAAGATATACCTGTAAGGCTAATAATATTCCTCTAACTGTGTTAGGTATTAATGAGCAATGGGTTGGAGTTAAGCAATTAATATTTGGTTATTTGGATTTTGTGCAATCACTATCACCTGATGAAATTGTGATTTGTTGTGATAATAGAGATGTGATTATTCCTGCTAATGTTGATGAGATTTTGTGGCTCTTTCAGGAAATGGGGCAAAAGGTTTATTTTGGTGTTGAAATTGGTTGCTTTCCTATTTGGGAATTAGAACAGCATTTTGATAGGCCTGATGTAAGTGATTACAGATCAGAGGCTAAGGTTTTAAATTCTGGTGTATGTATAGGTAAAGCCGGTGATTTGGTTGATGTATTTACTTATGCAACAAGGTTCTATGATGATTCTTTTGATATGAGTTCTCATTTGATGTTTAACTATGGAATCAGTCAAAAGGAAATTAACCAGGCTAACAAAAATTATCCAAGTAGATTTATTAATTCTGCATTGGAATGCGACCAATTAGCATTACAGCTGACCTATTTTGAGACTGATTTAATTAATCTGGATTATGATTGTAAGTTGATTTTTACAAGCTTTGTTTTACCTGATAGCTGGATTCCTAATAAGAAATGGCGAGATAAAATTCATCCTGATTATCCTTATGCTACTTTGTTTGATATTGATTTTAATTGGGGTAAAACATACAGGTCAGTATTTAATACATATAACAATTCCTATCCATTGATATATCACAGTCCGGGCTCTGTATTTGTTATAAATCAGTTGAAGCAAGTTATTAGAGGTAGTTTATCTCGGTCAGTAGGTCAAATGTATATTGATAGGAATAATTCTGGTGTATTAGAATCATTTGATAATTTAGAGCAATTTATACAGGATAGTCAGCACAAGGAATCTTTTGTTTGTTGGAAAAATAAGAATGTTCCTCCGCTTTATGATTTGATGGATTTATGTGTTGAATATGATAAGACTTTGGTTGTTATTGTTCCTAAATTGAAAAGGTATTATCAGGACTTGGAATATATGATTTCTATTGCACCTGAAAATTTACGGTTATTTGAATCTACTTCTTTTGGGTTTAATTCTACATTAAGAGCAAAGGTAAGGAATTATGAGAAGCAATTTAAGAATTGTATTGTTGTTCCAGAGTCTCTGTATGTTGATGTTTTGATAGAATATGGTAATCC
>CAYVHK010000230.1:0-1032 GCA_964451145.1 uncultured bacterium
CCATTACCGACGATAAGCCGACCCAAAGAAATTTCGCGGTTTCCATTGCTTCAGAGCAAGTAGATGTCCCATTTCAACTGGTACTTGATGGTAGTGGTTATATTGCTGCCGATAAGCCTAGCTTACCGGCAGGTGGTCGTAATCAGTCCCTAAAATTTACTTATACCAATCAAGCAGGTGAAGATTTAAAAAATGCCAAACTTTACTTACAAATTCCAGTTGACTGGCCAAGTCCAAATTTGGAAGCGTCGGCGGAATTGACAACCAATTTCTCTATTAGTCCAGCTAAGGACGTAATAGCTGAAGTAGTCACCCTAGCCTCTCATCCGACAGAAACTAGTCTTTTAACCCAAACTGTTGAGTTAAGAATCAAAAAACTACGTCAAAACAAGAGCTTAATTATTGACTTTGACAACTTAGTTATTCCAAACTATTTGGGTGTTCACGATTTTGTCTTTAGTTTGGCTTCTGAAAAAAAGCCATTTGGGCATTCAGTTGAAGTTGGAACAATTAAAATTGTCACTACCAAAGCCAATTTAGGTTCGGGATTATTGTCAGCCGAGGCTTTTGGGATGAATGGTAATTCTTTGGGACAAGTTTTATCTGCTAATACAACGATCAATAAAGTGGTTTTTACCTTCACCGCTGAAGGCGTAATGGATGGGGGACAAATTCGGCTACAACTACCAGTTGGCTGGACAGCACCTCAATCATATGATGCCAACAGCGCTGGTTTTGTGATGTCCGAACCAGCGCAGGTGGTTGAGTCTGTCTCAACCAATGGTCAACAGATCAACCTTCAGTTGAGGTGGTTGTCAGCAGGCCAAAATCTGTATTTGACCTATGCTAATAACACTAATTATGATAGTCCTACTCCTCGTAAGGACATTCCTACTTCAGATCCTAAAAAAATCCGTTTAGGTAGCGATTTCAGATTGTGGACTACAAGTTATGAATTGACCAACGAGTTGGCTGATTCTGCCGAGTCGCTGCAGAACAACGACTTATTAACGATTCAGGCTGAAGATGGTT
>CAYVHK010000230.1:1042-5972 GCA_964451145.1 uncultured bacterium
GGTTCTGGTATCCTGACTAGTTCAGCTAGAGGAGCTACCGCTGATACAACCACACTAAAAGCTGGGGAGGGCGGTAGTTTGGAACTTACTTATACCGCCGTAGATCAGATGGATGGTGGTCAGATTAGGTTGGAACAACCAGAAAATTGGATAACTCCCACAACGGATAAGTTCCAAGTAATCAGTGAGGGACTCGTTGGTCAGTGGATATTCGAAACTAAGAATGATGAAGGTGGAAGAATAACTATACCCATTCAACAGTTAGCAAAGAATCAAACTATAAAATTGGTCTTCGATTCGATTCTAGTTGTGCCCCCTGTTAGGCCATTAGCCTTTAAGTTGTCAACCCAAGGTTCACCTAGCGGTCAGCTGGTCTCTAAGCCATCTGACTTATCTCTAGATGTTGTAATTGATTTTAATTCTTTGGATATCAAAATTCCAGCAGGTATTAGCCTCTTACATCTGCCATTACAACCTCGATTTATCGATGGAATTCATCAACCACTAACCAAAATCAGTGAATTGTATGATGCGTTAGAAACTATCTTATCTGATAAAGAAGATATCCGTTTCATTATCACCCAAGATTTTACTAGCCAAAATTGGAAAAGTTATCCACAAGAAGTGAATTCCAATCTAGATTTCACTTTCCATATGGGTTTGATCGTAGTAAGACCGAATACAGTTGAGCCGATTTCGTTAAAGTTAGAAGGAAGTGCTTGGCCGGGTAATAGTGGAGAAAATGATCATATAGTACCCTTAACTAAGGGCTGGAATTTGATAGGTTTGCCTATTAAGCCTCATAACGTGGATAATGCCAATCTCCTGGATTTACTTAGCTTAGCCAGCGCCCCCAATAATTTGATGAATGTGATGGTAGCCGAAGAACCATGGACTAATCCTGATCTAAATGCCGGTCCCATTCAGGGGGGGGCAGCTTTTTTTATTGAAAATTCAGGCGTAAATCAATTGACTATTAGGGGTGATAATTGGAATGTGACAGAGAGTCTAGAATTGGCTCCTTATTCCATTCCACAAGCAACACCTGTCTTACAGATTTATGGTCGATTGCGAGATAAATCGGGTCGTGTTTTGACACAAATGGAAACTAATTCTTTAAGCTGCCGACTGATTAACCCCAGTCAAAACCCTACGCCGACAGTAGAGAAGGATTTGCAGGCCGATCAAGCTGGCCAATTTCGTTTAACTTGGGTTAATCCACCAATTTTGGCTCGACTTGATGATCAAATTCAACGTTTTCTGATCCAATCTTCTGCCAATGGTAGCCGGGTATTGGCTAATGATCAGTTAACCATTACTGAAGATCACTTACTTTCCTTAACTGCTAATTGGGATATCTATCTCGACTTCGATGCACCAAATCAACCACAGATTGAATCGGTTAATTTAGGTGGACAACAAGCATTATTGACTTTACCACCAATGCAAACGGTGATGCATTTCAAGACAGCCAAACGAACAAAAATCTCCAATATACCTCAGGCCGAACTCAGAGCTAACCTGGAACAAAGACCAGATATTGAGCATATACTAGAAATTGAAATAGCTGACTCAAATGGTAAACTGATTAGCCACTTGAATGAACAACCATTGACTGTTCAAATTCCATCGAAACAAGCAGATACAATTGTATTAGTTCCTTTCAATGGAGATGGATTAGAGTTTCTACCCACTAATATTGTTGGTATAGATAGTGGTGGCGTAATGTTAGTAGCCCAAGCCAACCACTTAAGTTACATTCTAACGTTGAAAAATCATCAGCCAACAGTGTCTTCTACAATTGATAATTTAGTTGGTTCTCCCTTAGACCAAGACAAAATTATCGATCTTAACCAATATTTTACAGACCAAGATTTATCATTTGGTGATCAACTAACCTTTGTAATAGAAACGGCTGAGTCAATCAATTATATTTACGATGGTACAGCTTTGGAATATATTGATGCTGCTACCATTAACTATCAAAATCATACTGACCATTTTGACGATTTATTAATGACCAATATCTTCACTTTTGTTGATTCAGGATTAACCGTAAAAGTCAGTGACCAAAGAGGACGAATTTCAGCCACAATAAGCCCCCAAGCGATTAATCAAACCGTTGTCTTCGATTTCGGGGATGGTAGCACTTTAACCTTTACTCTGGCCAATCAATACCAAGTAGGAAATCTGAATGGTACGTTAATTTTGTCCCGCGGTGGACTATTTGAAAATTCTGTGGTAGACCCACACACGGGCAAAGCTAAAGTCGAAGTCCCTCCCAGTGGCTTATTGCGATTGGATTTTAATGAATTAGTTGAAGGTTCAACTCAGTTAATTGCTAAAGCAAAGGATGTACAGGGGGAAGAAACCGCCGAGATCAATTTTGAGATCGAACTTACTTTCGACCGCACTTTGGACTGGACACCAGCTAACGTTAATTTTGGCATAATCACAGACGAACATACCAACCTAAGTTCTATGGTCAAAACTGTGACTTTGCAAAACACAGGCCAGACAGTGCTGAAAATCAAAGATATCTATGCTAACTGGTCAGGGATCAGTTCAGTTGAGTTGTCAAAATACAAGCAACAATTATTTAGCCAATCAGTAAATTATCAACTCGCTGTTAATCAATCACTAGAAATACCTATTAGCTTAGTACCTCACTTAGATCTGTTTGTTTCATCCTTACCTGTAACTGGAATTAAGCTGATTGTAGAAATCGACAAATTGGTACCAACTGCTATTCCCATTACGGTGGGGTTTAGTCAATTACCCGCAGATGCTATCCAGACAGAGATGGTTTGGCCTTCTGACGGAGCCAGAATGGTCAAAATACCAGCTGGTGGATTCGAAATGGGTGATCACTTCAGCAATTCTATTAATCAATCGGTGCATTCAGTTGAAATTTCTTCTTTCTATATTGATAAATATGAAGTAACTAACCTTCAATATCAGAGTTTCACTCAGGCCACAGGCTACCCCGAACCAAGTTTGTGGGCTACGGCTAATTACGTTAATTTTGCTCAAAATGATCAACCAGTTGTCGGCGTTAGTTGGCAAGACGCCATGGCTTATGCTGAATGGACAGGTAAGCGTTTACCAACAGAGGCCGAATGGGAATATGCGGCTCGAGGTGGCTTAATTGGTCTTAAATATTTGAATGGTGACATTTTATCTCGTGATGAGGCCAACTATCAAAACAGCGAAGGTAAAGATATCTGGATTGAAACTGCTACCATTGGACAATTGGCTATCAACGGATATGGTTTACACGATATGTTGGGCAATGTAGCTGAATGGTGTTTAGACCTTTATCAAGATGATTTTTATGTTTTGAGTCCATTACGAAACCCCGTGGCTGGCTATTATGATATCTCCTCTGCTATCAATAGTTACCGGCAAGTTAGTATTAATCATGCGGTGGTGGTCCGTGGTGGATCTTGGAATAGTACAGAAGCTGATTTATTGGTATCGGCTCGTCGTTCTGTACCAGCATCTACACGCAGTACAGAATATGGATTCCGCTGCGTTGTCCGGCCAACAGTCAGTTATATAAGCAATCAAAAAATTAGGATTAGTACTGAAAATCCAGAGACGCCAGGAACCACCATTACTACTCCGTCAGCCAGTCGTCTTGAGATTAAACATGATTGGTCAGCGGTGTCAGACAATAACCAATCGTATCATCAAGTGGGCGACTGGATTCCATTGGTTATTTCATTGCTCGATACTAATGAAAACGTTTACCAGACAGTGTCGTCAGTAACAGTCCAATTAGCAGTCGACAATCTAGTTCTTGGCCAACCAATCGACGGGAAATTTATCGATGGCAATGGATGGGAAATTACGACTATTGACATTCCTGCTTTGAAGGATTCGGTTCAGGTTTTTTACCAGCAAACTCGAGCAGGCACAGCTCGCCTAACTGTCAATGCGGTTAACTGGCAGCCTGCAAGTATGAATTTATCTGTAGTTAGCAATATTGCTGAAGTTATTCTTCAGCCGAAACATGGATGGGTACGAGCTAACACGCCTATTACTGTTACTGTCATTACTGATGATGGGCGATCAGACTTAATTGGCCATATGAAGATTGCTGGTTATCAGATTCCACTCACCGCTGTTCACAGAGGTAATTACAATTGTCAGTTTAAAGTAATTGAGTCTAATTCTGAAAGCAACTTGAACCAAAAAGAGCTAGCTTTGAGCGATGGCCAATACCCGATTACCTTTAAGTTTGGTCATCTGACTGGTAGTCTGAGTCATCGTATTTCTGATCCCATTGTTATTGAAGTCGACAATCAACCACCCCAAATTTTGCAAGCTAATCTGAGTGGAAATCGACAACAACTAAACAATGGGGAAACGTCAACCGTGATGGTTCAAGCTGAGTCGGGATTGAGCGTTAAGGCAAATATTGGTCGATTGATAGAAGTAGCTGAATCTAATACTATTATCCAACTGCAAACGATGGAACAATCAGGAACGTACGTTGGCCAATTTTCAATTCCACTCCAAATGGAAACGGTGTCTGGTCAGTATCCGATCGAAATTTGGGCAACTGATTTAGCTGGTAATTCGTCAGCAATCACGGAACTGTTGGTTGATTTGCAGGTTAATAGTTATTATGAATACGATTTAGTGATTCCACCGGGTATATCTTTGGTTCAGTTACCTCAGAAAATTTATAGTGTTAATAATAGCCCGGTTAGCCTGAATTCGTTGGCTGATCTATATCATCTTCTTAATGTTAATCAACAATTGTTGGCTCTAATTCACCCAGAAACAGTTACTAATAGGTGGTACTTATACCAGTCGTTAAGTGATAGAAATAAACCAATTGACCCGCGCAAAGGTTTTTTGATAATTATGTCGCCCTCAGCTCAACCGATTTCATTGACCTTGAAAGCTGTTCAACCTAATG
>CAYVHK010000231.1:0-5963 GCA_964451145.1 uncultured bacterium
TTGCCAATGTATATGATGGAAAGACAGCTAGAATTTACATTGACGGTAAGGAAAAGGTGATGCAAGATGTACCCAAATTTGAATTATCTGATACACCGCAAAGAGCTTACTTGGCCGCCGACCAAGGTCATTAGTTCTCTGCTTGCGTGATCGACGAAGTTGTCTTTTTCAGTCGTGCGGTCACGGCCGAGGAGGTAAACGAACTTTTCACCAAAGGTGTTGAAGGGGCCTTGAGCGTGGATGGTTATGAGAAATTACCAACCATTTGGGCAAATCTTAAAAAATAGATACCTAGATCAATGTTATTTTCTGAACTTGTGTTACCAGTATGAATTTGAGTAGAGGATTCTATATTTTATAGAAATTCAAGACAAGATGTTCTATCAAATAATGAGCACCTCATTCTTGAATGACATCTATTTATAGTTATAATCTTATATAGGTTGTTAGCTGTTTGGGTTGGCATCCTTACCTCACATTTACCATTCTCTTTCCATTTTTGCCTAACGATCGTCTGAGTTTAAAGATATGACTCAGGCATAAAACTCGTCTGGTGGCCTAAATCTAAAAGCCTAATCTTAAACCTTTCTCGAGCCGTTAAATTTAATGCTAATGACCCGAGAGAGGTTTGGTGTTCCCACAATACATTTATGCCTGCTAAACATGACCCACTTAATTAGTAGGCTTGAAGACCATTTCTATGATATTGACTACCTGAAATGATATTTTTTTCGACACCTGACTCTTCAATATCTATTGTTCTGTTGTATGATCAACCTAACAGCAGATACGAAAGAGGTTCAGTTTACTATTGACTTTCCTCTAGGTAGATTCTAGACCTAATCCTAATAGTGGTTGCTGAATAAGACATGATTTGCTAATATGGGGTCTCTGCTAATCCTGCCGAAATCAAAAGATGTATATTGACTCATTTTACCAAAGGTGAGGGAATCGGAAATATACGACGATACTTCATACAGATAGCAGTTGGGCCTTCTATCATGGACTATTAGCTAACCATTTTGGTTAGATAAATTGGTTCGGAAATGATCACAGACCAAATTGAATAGGTGATTATGGTAGTAACACCATATGTACAACCGGTCATGTCTTACAAATTTTAGCTAATGAAATTCTTGGTTTAGTGGGCACAAATTAGCAGCCTCAACGGTCAGATCCATTGTAAACATTACTTCATCTTAGATAAAACACATTACACAATACTAAAAGGCCTAAAAAAGTCGATCTAGCACAAATTTGGTAAACTCTTGATATCACACAGGCGAAAAAGTCCTCAATGTTGGGACCGAAAATTATACCATTGATCAAGCTATTCGCCATTTTTACCTTGGTTGGAATATTGATTGATCTGGTGGTGGGTTTATAATTTTTCTGCCACATTATGTGAGTTCTGGATAATTGACAGAGCGACATCTCCAGTCGATCTTGGCCATGATATACAACTGAGAAGTCGCAATTGGATACGTTATTGAAACTAAAGAACACAAGGTCAAAAAAATCAAGATTAGGAGTAAAACGAATGTTAAAGATGATTCAAGTTGGCGTTGGTGGATACGGTGGTAGTTGGTTGCCAACTGTCATGGAAAGTCAACGTGCACAACACGTTGCTCTGGTAGACCTAAGTCCAGCTTATTTGCAACGAGCACGGGAAGTAACAGGTTTGCCACAATCAGCCTGTTTTTCAAATCTGAAACAAGCACTGATGAATGTCGAAGCAGATGCTTTACTCTGTATTGTCCCACCGGCTTATCATGAATCAGTTGTCAAAAGTAGCCTTTCGTCAGGATTACACGTTTTGTCCGAGAAACCAATTGCCGACACAATGGAATCGGCGCATCGGATTTTGCAGAGCGCCAGCCAAACTGACCGAATTTTTATGATCTCGCAAAAAGCACGTTTTCACCCTTGGGTCAGACGATTCAGGGAAATTGTGAATAGTCGTCAGTTAGGTCAGATCAGCCATGTGACCCTTTATTTTCGGGCTCCATACTATTCATGGGGAGAATTTCGGCATCAGATGCAAAATCCGCTCTACATCGAGATGAGTATCCATCATTTTGATCTACTGCGTGCCTTACTAGGCTCTGATCCAGTACAGGTTTGGTCCACTAGTTGGAATACCCCTTATAGCAGTTTCAATGGCGATATTACTGGTTTAGCTCACTTTGTAATGGATAATGGGTGGCCAGTTACCTATCACGCTGATGCGATCGCCTCCGGAGACATGACCGATTGGTATGGTGAAATCCGAGCCGTGGGAGAAACCGGAACCTTGACTATGATTTATCCTGACCTTTACATTGCTAGAAAAGGGGCCAATCATAGCGCTCGTCAGGCTCCCAAAGAACCTGTGATGAAAGTAACTAGTCCGCAGGATGGACAGTTGGTGGCCTTCCATGAGTTTCTTGACGCAATTGAAGAAAAACGTATGCCGGAGAGTTCAGGCCAAGATAATTTGAAGAGTTTGGCTATGGTTTTTGGTGCTATTGATGCTAGTCAGGATCAGAAGGTTAAGCAAATCGCTAACTATTTACTCTAGTTGCTTTTTAAATTGGGCATATTATTATTCAAGTTTGAGCATTACTCTAGTTAGTACTATGTCCCTTCTCTTCCTCAGTCTCCTTACTACTCTATCTCATTTATTAAAAACTATATTGACGCATAGCGGACATCGTCATATAGGG
This sequence comes from uncultured bacterium, assembly GCA_964451145.1. Classification (GTDB taxonomy): domain Bacteria; phylum Poribacteria; class WGA-4E; order WGA-4E; family UBA9662; genus TMED15. The sequence goes on from CAYVHK010000231.1 coordinate 2,706, forward strand.
TTTCACGCAAAAGCCTACTTAACACCATTTCATTGATAAGATAAATGAATTAGGAACAAAAAGTTTTGTCTGTGCAAATTGTGGGAACATAATTATTTATTTGTTTCAGGCATAAAATCTGATCTCGATCATATATTGGCAGAAGATCAAATCCCAGGATTACCGATAGGGTCATACCCTTGCACCAACACGACCTCTATTCAATTTTTTGAAAACGGTTAAAATTAAGGATTAGAGGTTAGAACAAACAGGATGATCTTGATTCTACTAAAGGAGAAAATGAATGATTGGAATATCGTACCACGCAGGTGGACTACAAGATCACCCGTTACCGGAAGTGATTCGGATACTGTCTGAGACAGGATACGACGCCATAGAAATGATGTGTGGTCCCGAAGCACATATCGATTCTAATTCGTTGACTGACCGAGAATTGAAACAGATCAAATCGATAGTCGAAGATCACGGTCTGAAGGTTGCCGTTATCAATCCTTACAAAGGACCAGGACTATATCAAATGGCGCTTGCCAACAAAAAGCGGCCATTGACTACTACTCACGTCTACAAGATGTAGCCGTTACCCTCGAAGCAGGAGGCGTCAATTTTCTGACCGGTTATGGAGGCGACAAAGGAGATTCGTTAGCCTGGAAGTTGTTGAATGAAGTCTTGCAACCTATATGTCAGCGAGCTGAACGGCTGGAGATAAGCATGAACATTCATAATCATGAGGCCACGACCATCGATACTCCTGATAAGGTTGAGTTAATGGTTCACCACGTTGGCTCTGAAAATCTGAAACTGCTAAATGATATTACCAATTTCTACCATCTAGGTTCGGACCTCGTAGAGGTCACGACTCGGCTTTTTCCATTGACCGTTCACTGCCATGTTAAAGGAGTTAAGGGTATGTATCCATATAGCACTTTCCTGATTCCTGGAGCCCCAGACGATGAACTCGATTTTCGAGCCTTTGCCCAGACTCTGGGTCAACACAGTTACAATAAATATATTTCGGTTGAAACCTTCTCGTCGATGCCTTTGGAAAAAGTCGAAATCGCTTATAAGATGATGTCCACGACCTTACGAGATCTAGGTCTACGCTAATGAGAATTCGTTGATGAAAAAGGTATTAAAAGGGGGAATTAGTCAAGGGTTAACCAGCTACGGTGACCCAGATTTCAGCCGTTATATTCGGCGGGCCTTTGCTAAGTCGATGGGTTACAGCAACGAGGAACTGGATCGACCGATCATCGGAATTGCCAACAGTGGTAGTGGTTTCAATAGCTGCCATCAAAATTTTGACGATCTGATTGAGGCTTTAAAACGTGGCATTCTTTCTGGTGGTGGTATTCCGATAGTTTTTCCGACTATCTCCTTAGGTGAAATTTTCACCTCGCCTACAACCATGATGTTCCGCAACCTGATGGCGATGGATACTGAAGAAATGATTCGCGCTCAACCGATGGACGGGGTGGTCTTGCTCGGTGGTTGTGACAAAACCGTGCCTGCTCAATTGATGGGTGCTATCAGTGTGGACATCCCAACTATCTGTCTGGTCGCTGGACCAATGATAACAGGCTCCTATCAAGGTGAACGACTAGGAGCTTGTACTGATTGCCGTCAATATTGGGTAAAATATCGGGCTAATGAAGTCAATTCAAACCAAATTGAGGCTATTAATGATCAATTATGTGCTACAACCGGAACCTGTATGGTAATGGGTACGGCCAGCACTATGGCTGCACTAGCAGAAGCTTTAGGATTGATGCTACCTAGTGGAGCTTCTATCCCTGCCGTTATGGCGGAACGACGACGACAAGCTGAAGCAACTGGCCGAACACTTCTCGATCTGGTGGCTGCCAATCTGACGCCTTCAAGGATTTTAGATCGCCGGTCTTTTGTAAATGCCATAACTGTCCTAATGGCGATCGGTGGCTCGACCAATGCTGTGATTCATTTAATAGCTATAGCTAAAAGAGCTGGAATTCAATTAACGCTAAATGATTTCGATCATCAAGCCCAAATAACACCTGTTTTAGTTGATGTCAAACCGAACGGTCAAAACTATATGGAAGACTTATGGAAAGCCGGTGGTATTCCAGTAGTCATGAAAGAAATTGAAGATTTATTACAGACTGATGTGATGACGGTTACAGGATCGACTGTTAAACAGAATTTGTCTGAGGTTGAAAGGCCGTCAAGCTGGCAACAGGTTATTCGCCCACGACAGGTTCCCCTGACTAGCGATGGTGGTCTAGTGCCAGTTTTTGGCAACTTAGCACCAGACGGTGCTATTATAAAAAAATCAGCAGCCTCTCCGCACTTGCTCCATCATCTGGGACCAGCCATGGTTTTTGATTCAGTTGAAGACCTGTATCACCGACTGGATGATCCCAATTTGCCGGTTACACAGGAGCACGTGCTAGTTTTACGAAACGTAGGGCCTGTAGGCGGACCCGGCATGCCAGAAGTTGGAAATTTATCAATTCCGAAGAAATTGCTTCAGCAAGGAATTCGAGATATGGTTCGGATTTCTGATGCGCGAATGAGTGGGACTGCTTTTGGCACAATCGTGCTGCATGTTGCACCAGAGTCAGCAATTGGAGGACCATTAGCATTGGTAAGGGATGGAGACTTAATCGAACTCGATGTCACCAATCGTAAACTACATCTACATCTGCCTAAACACGTGTTGACACAACGGCGGGAAGGCTTAATTTTACCTTCACCTCATTTCCAGCGTGGATACGGCAAGCTATTTCAAGATCATGTCGAACAAGCGCATCAAGGTTGTGATTTCGACTTTTTATCTGGGTGAATTCAGCTTTTAAGTCTGAAAGATAAATGTTTACTAGAAAGACGGCATCAACCTAAAACGGATTGAGAGCACGATATCTAGGTGGCGCCGGTTAGTTTTTATTCTGATAGTGGTGGGTAATGAAACTAAATCTAAATTGGTTAGTTTTTGAAATTAGTATAATTCTTTTCCATTGGACTTTTGGCAAACATAATAGGTGAATAAAACAGTTAACATAAAGGGTGAAAAGCATTACAAAACATAACAAATTGATAGTATTAATCATTAATCTAATTCCAACGGGTGCTTCTAAGGCCGAAATATTTTGGTCAGTTAGAACAAGAGTAAAATCAAAGGCCATCTTTTTAATTGCTTACATGATAAACAACTAATCCAAAATTTCGAAAAAATTATTGATTAGATAAAATTGTCTTATCTAATTGAACTTCCACCAAATTAGG
>CAYVHK010000232.1:0-5925 GCA_964451145.1 uncultured bacterium
TGGGGTTACCTGCCCAAACCAAACCCACTCGGAATTTTTTTGTCTTTAGTTGATGTTGACGGGAACATCGAGACGAATTAAGATAAGGGGTATTGGACGAAAACAGTTTTTCATCGTTGATTTCCAGATAATAGGCCAAGCTCGACAAAGGTAGGCGATAGTCAATTTTGTGCTGGATGGATAAATCATCAATTGCGCTTACTGACTGAACTCTAAGGTCCATTTGATTTTGTTTAATCAAAGACGATAAGGTTAGTTGACAAGCAAGAATAACTTTAGCTCCGCATTGAACAACTTGAGGTAAAAAACGCAGAAATTGGATTGTATCGCCAATTCCCTGATCGGCATAGATTAAAATAGTTTGGTCAGCTAATATTGATTTATTTCGGTTAGGTGGAAGTGGTAGATCATTTGGGTATCTAAATGTTTCGAGTTCTAAACGAGCTTCGTATTGAGCCCAACCAATCGCAAAATTACCAGTTAAGAGAAGTGCTTGACCATAAAAATGACAAAGTTTAGCATTATTTGGAATGGCGGAAATCGCGGCACGATAGGTTTCTACGGCTTCTGTGGCTCTTCCTTGAATAAGTAAAGCGCCACATAAATTATAGTAGGTGTCAGCAATTTCAGGGTTAATAGTAATTGCCTGTTGAAAAATTATAATAGCTTCGTCTTGTTCATCTTTTCTTTGTAAGGTTAGACCTAAGCTATTATAATTTGGTAAATAACTTGGGTCTGATTCGATAGCACGTTGATAGTAATGGATAGCCGCGTCGAATGACCTTATTTCTTTCAGAATATTTGCTAATTTGGTCAAAATCTCGACTTGGTTAGGGCTTTTTCTGAGAGAATGACGGTAGACTGCAATAGCCTCCGAAATTGCGCCCTGTTTTTCCAAGGCTTGGCCTAAATGGTTGTAAACTTGCAAATTATGAGGATTAACAACAATTGATTTTCTAAGGTGCCTGACTGCTATTTCAAATTCACCTTCTTTCTCGGCGATTAAGCCGAGCAAAAAAAGGATGGAAGGGTTACTAACCTCTTGGGATAAAATAGAGCGACACTTTTGCTTGGCCGTGGCAACATCTCCAGCTTCCAATAATTGCAAAATCGTTTGTAGTTTTGGGTCTTGAACAAGTTCACAATTGTCCATAAACTGATATTGGTGAATTTTTTAGCAAAGAAAACCAGTCAAAGCTTCCAGTTGAGGTAGAAATATATCGACTAATGATGGATTTGGACATGTCTTTTCTTGTTCACCAACTAGCCAGGCTGAGTGCATACCAGCTTGTTTGGAACCCACTACATCATCAGAAAACGTGTCTCCCACGTAGATCGAAGTCTCCGCACTTGCACCAATCTCAGCCAATGCAAGATGAAAAATTTTTGGATCAGGCTTTTCAACTTTCACCACTGTTGAGTCTATAATGGTATCAAGAAATGGTGTCAAATCGTATTCATCGCACCAACCTTGAGTATTACCAAAATTATTACTAATAACCCCCAAGTGATAGGTTGTAGATAGTTGCTCCAGAAATTTTCGGCTCTTCTTGAGAAAGCTTTCAGCAGATTGGCAAAATTGATCTGTGGCTAAGACCGTGTCTATTTTCACTGTGGTAAGATATTTATCGACTCCAATCAAAATAGCTTCTGCAGCCTTTCTTAAATTACTTTCTAGCGTAGCTTGATCCGCTATAAGGTCAGCAATCGACTGACGGTCAGCGTACTCAAACTGATCCCAAGTCAGGGTCGGAATTTGCTGGACAATTAAGTCAAAAAAGCGATTGCGCCAGTGTATACCATTTCCATCTAAAGTACCACCAAAATCGAAGATAATAGTTTCGATGTTTTTTATTTTCTTCATATGATAGAACCTATATTAGTCAAATCATTTAGCCAAGATTATCGTGCCAGTGTTGAATGTATCACCGACCGAAAGTTGGTAGAGGTAGATACCACTTTCAACGACTATACCAGCTTCGTTCTTGCCATCCCATTCCAACTTAGTAGCAAGTGCGTCGGCAGTCAAAATCCTGATTAAAATACCGTTAAGGTTAAAAATAGCCACTGAAAACTGACCTTCTACATCTTTCAGTACCCGTTTAGGAAAGGAAACTTTGTTGAAATCAGGATTGTCAGAAAATGGAGTAAATGGATTAGGATAGGGCTTTTCAAAAATCCGAATTTTTTGTGTCGCCGGTTTAGACTTATTATCACTCTCATCAAGAGCTCTTACAGAATAGACAGTGATGCCTTTAGGCAAAAGATATTGGTAATCAAATTCGTATTCATTTTTCTTTCTGTTGGCTAGGATTTCGCCATCTGTTACAAGTGTATTGTTCCGAAAAATTTGATATTTTTTCACATCTTGACTAGCACTCTTCTCCCATATCAATTTAACTGTTTCGCCGAAGGTCTCAACAACTAAACTTACTGGAGGAAGTGGGGGAACAGTATCAGCACCAATGGTCACCATTTTGCTATTGCTTGCAACTGATTTCAAGAGTTGCGATTTGAAAGCGCGGATAGAATACCGATGATTTCCAATAGGAACATTAATATCAACCGCTTGTTTTGTCTCACGACCGTTCAGTGTTATCAGTGGTTGATCTGCCATTTCACGATAAATAAAATAGCCAGTAACGTCCTTGTCTATGGATGACTGCCAACTCAAATAAACATCGTTTTCTCCTTTAAAATCGGCTTTAGCTTCAAAAAAAACGACCGGATCTGGCGGAATATTGGGGATAATCTCCAATGAAAAGTCGTCATTATTTGGACTTCCGTCGGCATTACCAGGTTTTATATACTCGCCAATAGCGATATCTTGTGTGTTGCGCAAAACGACCTTAAACTCCGCGTTTTTAGTAATCGTAGCTGGAGTTTTGCTACGTAATACTACTTGATAAAGAGAAGAAGAAAAATCACCAATCTCCTTGACCAAAATGATGCGCAAGATACGACCAACCATCTCTGGGCGAACGTCTAGCTCAGTTGTTTCGCGTAGGACTGCAACAACATCGTTTGCTCCAACTGTAAAACCTGCCGGAATAGTAATTTCAATAGTCTTGATTTCCTCACCTGGTTCGGCACGAGAACGATCAATATTGAGTGTAAAGACCAGTTCCACATTTGAACTGGCCGGCACAACGCCTCGATTGTCGCCACGTGCGTTGATTTCTCCCATTGATGTAACAGCTGCTCTCAGCATTAGTTTAGGGAAAAAACTGATCGCAATTAAAAATATAAGCGTCAAGATACGATATTTAATGAACATTGTTTCTACCACTGTTTAAAAGGAAGCACCTAAAGAAAAAATTTGGGAATTGCTATTATCTGCCAAATTAGCTGAGAAAAGTTGATAGGTATAGTCGAGTTGTAACCGAATTGATGCAACTGACAAACGTAAGCTGCTGCCACCCGAAAATACACTGGCTTGATTAGTATAAAAGGTATAACCACTACGTAGTCCGATGGTAGGGTTAACCCAGATTTCAACACCACTTTTAATTGCCATTTTCCCATCTCGCCAATCAACTTCAGCACTTCCATGAGCCGTTTTTAGAATATCTTGTAACGATTCTTGCTGGATAGCAGAAACTATCGAATTGAGTGCGTAAGCCATACCAACACGAACGTTGACAGGCACTCGGTCTGTGCCATTTTTTGTTATACTAGCATTGGACGGAATTAAATTATCTATTGCCAGACCAACATTTAAACCTGAAATTGGTATAATTAACAATCCTATATCAGTAGAAAAGTTAGCAGTTTCGTAGATAGAAAAATAAGGGTTCTCCCTTACTGATTCCGTTTTAATATTGTAGGCAGTTCGCAAAGTTTTAAAACTTATACCAACCAATATTTTTTCCCCAAACGATTTAGCATAAGCAACCTTAATCTGACGTTCTTGATAAATATCTTCCTTATCTCTGATTCCATCAGTACTAATACCGAAAGTGCCAATTTGGCCTACCGGCAAAATGCCAGCCAAGAAATCATAATTTACCAAAGCTCCCAAGTGTGAAATTCTTGTGGCATGCAATTTTATTGTCTCTATCCCAGCTAATCCAGCGCAGTTATAATATAAAGCACTTGCATCGTCTGCCACTGCTGTAAATGCGCCACCAAATCCCATGGGGCGAGCTCCACTTCCGAAGTTAACAAAAGCTGCTCGGCCGGGTATTTCCACAGAGAAAAATAACAAAAATACTATGAACAAAGAATAATAATGTTTTTTTAACATAATAGTATTGACCCAATTAGTCTTTTAATAAGCTACCGCCGATTAAAATCAAGCGAGCAACACGTTCACTAGCTTGTTCTAACAAAGGAATAGTTCGTTCCATGACTCGATTAAGCGGCATCGGTTTCGGTGTAATATCTATCATGGCCGTAATTCCTTTTTGGTAAAGTTCAGCTGGGTTACCTTCAATACCACCTGCAATAGCGACTACTGGGATGTTTTGTTGTTGTGCAATTTTAGCCACTCCGACCGGGGTTTTTCCATGGATTGTTTGTTCATCCAAATGACCTTCACCTGTAATCACTAAATCAACACCTTTGAGATGTTCAGCTAATTTTACAGTTTTTGTTACGATGTCAATTCCCGGTTTTAATTCTGCATCAGTAAATGCAACTAAACCGGCTCCTAGGCCGCCAGCAGCACCGGCACCAGGCAAGTCCCCTATTTTTCTACCTAATCTTTTCTCGATTACCAGAGCGTAATGTGCCAAATTTTGGTCTAATGCCTCCATCATTTCTGGTGTTGCTCCTTTTTGGCGGCCATAGACAAAACTTGCACCCTTTGGTCCAGTAAGCGGATTATCAACATCACAAGCTACCACTACTTCGGTTTCACCAAGTCGATCATCCAAATTGCTAATATCAATTTCGGCCAGTTCAGATAACCCTTGTCCTCCGAACGAAATTGGCATTCCATTTTGTGTTTTTAGAACTGCTCCTAGTGCTTGAGCCATACCAGCACCACCATCGTTAGTAGCACTGCCACCAATTCCAATTATCAGACGCCGACACCCATCATTAAGTGCTGAAAGAATCAATTGACCTGTACCATAAGTTGTCGTCACCAATGGGTTTTGTTGTTCAGTTGAGATCAATGTTAAACCAGAGGCAGCTGACATTTCAATGACGGCTGTTGTTGCATCGCCTAAAACCCCATACTTAGCAATAATTGGGGCTCCGATTGGGTTTTTTACCACCGATGACCGAATTTCACCCCCAGTAGCTGATACCAATGATGCCACTGTTCCTTCCCCACCATCTGCCATAGGCAATACGATAATCTCAGCTTGAGGAAAAACTCGACGGAAACCCATTGCGAGAGCATTCCCTACTTCGGGGGCTGTAGCCGATCCCTTAAATGAGTCAGGCGCAATCAGAATTTTCACTAGTTGTTTAGCACTAAACTTTCAGGTATAATTCAATCTCGTAAATTCGAGAGTTTATCTAAGTGACTAATCAGTATTCAACTGTTCTTTTGTTTGGTGCACCAGGTGTTGGAAAAGGAACACAAGGTAATATTCTAGGCTCAATTCCGAACCTTTTTCATTTATCAAGTGGTGATATGTTTCGAATGTTGGATGTCGATTCGAAACTAGGCCAAGTATTCTATGAGTATTCGTCTAGAGGCGAACTTGTTCCAGACGATATTACTGTGCAATTCTGGCAACAGAATATTCATGCACATACTGTTTTAGGGTTATACAAACCATCTTCAGACCTGCTGATTTTAGATGGCATTCCACGAAATCAAAACCAAGCGAAACAACTCGATAACTACATCCAAGTTTTAAAAGTTATACACCTAAAGTGTGAAGATGAAGAAGCGATGATTCAAAGAATACGCCAACGTGCCTTAAAGGAAAATCGTATTGATGATGCAAGAGAAGATATAATTCGCCG
>CAYVHK010000233.1:0-5917 GCA_964451145.1 uncultured bacterium
GGGTTTTTATGGCTATGACCACGATTCTAATCCGAATGTTGTAAATAAGACTCTTGGCACAATCTTTATTTTTTGGTATATCACTCCAAAAAGGAAAGAAAAATCTATGTCGATGGTAAGGAGATCACGGCCAGTCGATTAGCATCGAATTATCTCGCCAAAACTGGCAAAACCATAGTTGGTGGATGGAATCACGTTGATAAAAATCAGGGAAAAGGATATCAAGTTTATATGGGTGTTGTAGATGAAGTTCGGATTTGGCTAAGGACGCCTACTGATGAGGAAATTGTTGTTAGTATGGACACTCCCAATGCCTGTCGAAAAAATTGGAAAATTCACAAATACTTGGATACTAATCAAAACTAAATTTTGAGAAAAAATGAAAAATGAACCGAAAAAACGGTTCATTAATAGTAGTTTCCTTTATCATGATTAACTCAACTCATAAATGCGATAAGACTAACTGTGAGGTTAATGTATGGCGAAACCAACGCTTGATGTATTCAGTCAATCTGATCTAGATTTTTGGAATCGCAACGGCTATGTGGTGTTGCCCGACGCTATCCCCTCAAAACAGTTACATGAGACTGTAGCAGCCATGGAGCGGTTTTTCGGTCAAGATTTTTCTCAACCTGCAGATTGGTATAAAAACACTCTATTTCCTGGTGGTATTGCACCGATGAGCCATGATCAAGAATTGTGGAATAACCGCCAATCACCTAGGGTGTATCAAGCTTTCGCTCAGCTTTTTGGTCAATCTGACCTCAGAGTTTCACAAGACCGTGTTAATTTTAACCCTCCCAATAAAAATCCATTTTGGAATCACCAGGGAACTATGCACTGGGACATAGACAGTCGTCAAAATCCCATGCCATTCCAAGTGCAGGGAGTTCTTTGCTTAACTGATACTGACAGCAATCAGGGTGGATTTAGATGTATTCCTGGATTTCATCGGAATTTAGAAAAATGGGCTGAAAATCAGCCTGTCGATCGACCAGCGCGAATGCTTGATACTAGTGGAATGAAGATTCAGTCTGTGTCTGGTCGAGCCGGTGATTTAATCATTTGGCATAGTGCCTTACCCCACAGTAACAGTGCTAACACGTCTAATCGGCCTCGGCTAGCCCAATATATCACTATGTGGCCAGTTAAAGAAAATACTCCTGGTAGTAGTATGCTACCTTTAGCCGTAACCAAGCGGAAGTTATTAGCCCAATTTTTGGATGTGGCTGAAAGTCTAGTTGCCAAGTGGTTATTCGATTACCAAGAAAGCGATATGGTTTTAGTCGAAGTAGACCACTTATTAGGAGAACACTCCGATTACCCTGTTTGGCACGTTGAAGTAAATGGACAAAGCCGATACTTACGCAAGCCTTGGGTAACACCGATAGATAACAAGCACTTGGCCGTTTATCGTCCCTATGCTATGGGCCAACATGTTGATACGCCAGCCTTACCAATTGTGGATGAAGACGCATTTGTAAATGAATTAAAAGAAGCTGCCATAAGAATGCCGACAGTGGGAACCCAGTCGAAACTAACAGAAACCCAACTGGATCAGATGAAAAATTTTCTATCTCAAAGCCCCAATGAACATGGTTTTGACCAGAGGTTATGGGATGACGATAGCATAAGCCAAATATTAAAAACAAAATTCAATTTAACAATGGAAACGCGTTATGCAACTCTAACTGATTTGGGGCGAAAACTAGCTGGAGTCGACGCTTGGGCTAATCCATAGTATAGAATTGATCTTGACGGATATGATAGGTTATATCTCAGATGTATTGTAATGAGTAAATAGAAACCTAAAAATTTAGACCATTGGATTAGAATTCAGCATACTGTTTTGTTCTGCTGCAGACCCAAACAAAAATATTACAAATCGGTTTTAAAAGGATTAGGTTCAGATTAGGGGTTTATACTTGATGATTAATATCCGTCACTGGAGACCCTTATTTATTCAGCATAAATCTTTACTGGTCTGTTTGAGTTATCTGGCTCCTATTGAAATAAATGCAATTACTCTTGGGCCACTAGTCATTTCAAGGGATAAAATAGATAAGATCACTCAGAATCATGAATCAATTCACTTTCAGCAATATCTTGAAACTCTCTTTATTGGGTTTATAATATTTTACTTATGGGATTGGATAATAGGCTTATTCAAATACAAAGATGGTCGCAAATCTTACTTTGCAATTCGAGCAGAAAAAGAAGCCTATCGACATCAACAAAATTTGAATTACCTTCAGACAGGCAGGAGAAGATGGGCTTGGCTCAAATAGGAAAATACCACTTATATCAAGCACGAAGGTCTTACAAAGTACACCTACCGTAGTCTTGAATTGTCGGAACTAAATTTTGAGATGTTCGATATTGGAAGTGATAACGAATTTAAATTTTCACTCATACTTGAATCTTAAAATCATGATGATTAGATTTTTCGATACTAAAATTTGTTCCAACTGTGTTGACAAAAAATTGGCCACATCAGCTCTTTATAGAAACGATGACCTCCATTCCCCCATCGATGCTGAAAAATATTTGGCGCACCAGAAAATTGATAGATTCTTTTGATTCGATCAATTGAGAATTTTATATCTTTCTCTGAATGCAGTTGATCTTTAAGATCGTTAACTGCTAAAAATTTTCTAGGGGCAATAAGGCCAAAAACATCGTAAAGATCTCTCCAACGGAGTATTCCTGGTACGGCACAACAATTGCGGTGAGAAATTTGCCCCTGTTGACTTGCAATAAAAGAAAATGAACAACTGTCAACTGCTGTAGAGACACGTTCGGCACAAGCGGCGGTTACATCGCGACAACCCCGCCACCAGAATTACCCATCATTAATAAGCTGTCAGAGTTCACTTCAAGTAAATTTGAAGCCTAATCAATTAAGTGCATCATATCCCAGACGCGTTCACCAACAGCAGTACGACCTGCTAAAATAGCATGCATAAAGTGACTGCGGCAGTCTCTGTTACCATGTCGACTACAAGTGTCAGGAACATAATTTGAGGCAAAAGATAGTCCTCGAATAGCCGGTGTGATGGACAAAAACCATTCTGTTCAGCTTGAACCGCAACGTCCCGATCCATATTAAAGCATTCTTGCCTATGATCTGAGTTGTGATAAAACCCAGCGTAGCTGTTGTGTCCATTTTGATCATAGCCATACGGTGTAATGGTAAGGAGAAGAAGCCCACAAAAATTTAGGGGCGGAGTAGCCAAATGATAAACGAATATTTGGTTCAGTTTCAATATAACCTGCCTGACGGGCATAACCATTTTGTTGCACAGGTTTCTTTAATTGAACGATAGGTTGGTGCTTTTCTAATTCATGGACCATGTTCTCCAACACCAGCAGTCTTAATAATAAGGGATTCGTTAATGATGACCAAACCTTATATCCCCCTAGATAATTAGGCTGAAAACTTTAGAATTATCGGTCTTCAGTAAAAAGATTAGCTAGATAAGATTTATCAAGTAATGTCATGTTATTTTTCCCTTCCCAACCGTTTCTATTCAATAGTGGAATATGATTAAAAAGCCAATTAGGAAAATCATCATCTAAGATATGTTAAATTCATCTTATACAAAGCTAAACACTACATAGGTTTTAGTGGGATTAATTACCTAATCTGTAGTTTTTATCTAAAAGCATTAGTTACAGTTAGCCATCAGATTACACTTAAAAGATTAAGTGAAATTAAAGGAAATGAGACTATATATCTTAATTTTATTCTCATATAAAATATGATTTGTCCCGATTTTTTAAAATAAAAAAACGAATAACTGCACAAAAGGAAGATTTATGAGCGGTATTATTGGCCACTTGACCTATGCGATTCTCGCGCACCAAAAAATTGCAAAACGTTCACCCCATCTAGCTCGGCTGATTGATAAACACCAAAGTAGCTATCTGGCTGGGGCTTATCTTGGTGCTGATATAATGACATTACCTAGCGGAAGATGTCCAGAATGTGGTGGAGAATACGGATATGGAGGTAGTTTTTTTGCAAATTGCCCTAAAGATCAAATCCCTTTGAATGAATATACTTTAACATTTAATGATATCACTTATAAGCCAAGAGAAATATATCGAATGTTCTATGGACGATCCCATCTTCTTTTTGGCTGGTATAATGGTCAAGATAAATTCGGTCTCCAATGGTCACAATTAGCTAGCTATTTTGAATCAGTTATCTATGATACATTTGCCTTCTACACGCAACCGGATCGGCGAGTTGCGTATGTTACGGGCTGGATAACCCACGTCATCGGTGACGCGTTGATTAAATCAGTTCAGCCAGGATTGAATCTTTATCTACTAAATGGAACCTATACCCCACAAAACCGTCCTATACAAGATCTTTTTTCTTTTCATCAATTTGGAAAGTTAGAATATCAAATTAATTGGTCAGACCTGATGTTTAATCTTGCTGAAACTCCCGTCGAGTCAGTTCAAGCCCATTTCATGCGTCTTAAGGAGCCACGAGGTAAATTAGCAGAAAGATTTCCCAACGGATGGCAACCAAAATATGAACAGCTATTGTACAAAGTAATGGGTGAAAATCGTCGTTACCAAAAGATTCGAAATCCCCGGCTTATAAAACAACTAGAACTAAAACAGACACCGGATGGATTAAGTTGCGATAACCAACTTAGTCAAATTACTGGAGGACTCTCATTCGATGAAATGATACACATGGCCAATACAGCTGGGTTTCGTCGAGCACTGAACCAAATTGGAGAAGATATTGCTCAATTTTTAGCTGGATCAGTTAAAACAAAGAATTACTCCTAGGATTAGAATCCACAGATGACAAAATTATTTCGCGCATAACGATTTCTCTTTTGTTGATAATATCCTTCATAATTTTTTTAAATTATTTCTTAATTACTAATTTAGGAACTTTAGTTTCATCAACCTCTGGAGAGGGTCTAGAAGGTCAGAAAAAACAGCGTCACCATCGGAACATGTACGAGAATAATAAGAAAGAACGGAACTCACAATAGCTAGAATAGTTTAGACGATTATTCAAAATATTGTCTCATTCAAACACACCGAATAACATACAAAGGCCTTCATAATGAAAGAGTTTTATTTTTTTCTTAATAGTAAATCTTCAATTTAGAGAAAATTTGAGTGCAGGAAATATTTTCATTGAGAATTTCGAAAATGCCAAAATAGAGGATTGGATAATTTTCGACGAATTAGACAAAAACCTATCTTGGAAAGGACCATCGAATTGGAGCCTCAAAGAGGAAGGGATAGAAGGAGTTGGACTTTATCAAGGATCTAATCTGTGGGGAGATCCTACCGATACTATCCCTATTGGCTCAGTCATTATTTATTCCAAGCTAAAATAGTCTGATTTTATACTAGAGGTTGATGTCTTAACCAAAGATAATGATACTATGGGGGTTGTTTGGCGTTTTAAGGATTTGACAGAACATTACCGTTTCGTAACTCTTCAATCTAACTTAGATGGTGGTGAGAGTGGTCCGTGGCGAAAATTAGAGGTTCGACTAGGAAAGGGGAAAGGAGAAAAATTACCGTTCTATAAGACGATAAAAACTGAAAAGGGCAAATCTTATAAGTCTGGAATTCTAACCCATTGGAGATTAGAAGTTAGAGGAAATAACTTTTCGGTTGAAGTTGACGGCAAAAAAAGATTATTTGGGAAGGATAATCGATACCAAGAACCTGGTTATATCGGATTTACGATTTCTTCTCAGCAAGGGGTATTTTTTGATAATTTATCGGCTATTGGTATTCTGTCTGTTGACAAATCTGGTCTTATCTTTTCCACCTAGGCAAAATTCAAGCGTGTCTACAACTGAAAAAACTCAACAATGAAAATATCTGGTAAGAAGAATGATCGTTTAGGTTCTATTTACTATTAGTC
>CAYVHK010000234.1:0-1256 GCA_964451145.1 uncultured bacterium
GCTAATTTAGATAGAGTTTGGGAGTAGATATGGTCTGAGATGATTCATCCCACTGGAAGGTCATCAGATTCGCGATTTCACCGACACCAATATTTCCCATTTGATCCGTAAGACCCAGAAGTTCGGCCGGCCGATGAGTCGCTAAACCAACGGCTTGAGGTAGGTCAATTTCACAGAACCGTATTACATTTTCAATACCGTTAATTAATTCTAGGGCAGATCCTGCTAGATAGTCGGTCCCATATAGTTTGACACAACGATCAGCTGTTAGTTCAACTTGACAATCCGTAAATTGATAACAGCCAGGAGCCATGCCGGCTAGGTGGACAGCATCACTAACCAGAATCGTTTTATTCAATCCTTTGGCACGGATCATTGACTTGATTACGTTAGGTGGTAGGTGGTGTCCATCAACAATTAGGCTGGCAAAAAGTCCATCGTTAGCAAGTTGGTCCCAAATGTAGTTCGGATGTCGACGGATCAGATCATGTGCAGCATTACCCAAGTGAGTTGACAAACTGGCACCGGCAGAAACGGCGTCTTGAATTTGCTCCGTATTAGCGTTAGTGTGTCCGATAGCCACAATAACCCCACTAGCGACTAGATTTTCAATAAAAGATAGTGCACCTTCAACTTCTGGTGCAAGCGTGCAGATTTTGATTTGACCTTCAGCCAGTGCTTGCCACCGCAAAAATTCGTCCCAATTTGGGGGGCGAATATGCTGTTGCGGGTGGGCTCCCCGCGGTCCTTCATCAGCAGAAATATACGGACCTTCGAGATGAAGGCCTAAAATTGAACGACCGACACCTTGATCTTGGCTGGCTTGATGAATAGCTGAAATTGATCGTGTCATCCGTTCGGCGGAACCTGTAACTACGGTCGGATACAGATATCCAGTTCCCGTTTCCCGAACTGCTTCAACCATATGATGAACATCTTCTGATGTAGTATTGTTCGCGTTGAGATTGTGACTACCAAAACCATTTATTTGAATGTCGATCATTGGTCGAGAAATCCAAGTTTGGTTTGGTTCTATATCAGATCGGGGAGTAATCGAAAAAATACGTCCGTTCTCAATTTTCAGCTCAACATTCTCAGTGGAATCAATTAGCCGTCCAACGATTTTCAGGACTTCCTCCTACAAACCAAATCATTCTAGCACACTTCTCAGATTTTGACGAATCTCACTGAATGGAAAAAATTCCTCAATCGTATTTGACGGCTGATAGGGTAAGTCATCTAGCCGGAGCAAAAGT
>CAYVHK010000234.1:1266-5901 GCA_964451145.1 uncultured bacterium
AAGACTCTCTCCTACAAAAAACCAAACCATTCTAGCACATTTATCAGATTTTGACGAATCCAGCTGAAATAGCAAAAAATTCCCTAATCGTATTTGACGGCAGTTAGGGTTAGTCCTTTAGCCGGAGCTGAAGTACCTGCAGAGGATCGATTTCGAGTTGCAATAATGCGTTTCATCTCTTCGGTCGAATTCTGGTATCGAAGGACTACTAAAATTGTGCCAACAATAGCTCGCACCATGCCCCGTAGAAAAGCATCAGCTTGAATGGTAAAAACGACTAAATCATCTATTCTGTTCAAATTAGCTTGAAAAATATTGCAGACTGGACTAATCCGATCGCTACCTCTTTTTTGGAAAGCAGCGTAGTTATGTTGTCCGATCAAAACTTGACAAACTGACTCCGACCGTTCCAAACAAATCCGATTAGGAATAAAAAAGGTGTTCTTTCGTCGGAAGGGGCAAGGATAGGGACGGTTCAGCATAGTGTATTGGTAACACCTTCGAGTAGCGGAAAAACGGGCGTGAAAACCATGTTCTACCTCCAACACCTCTGAAATGACGATGTCTTCAGGTAGATTGGCATTGATGGCTCGTTGAATAACTTTAGTGGGCATATCGCTGTTGCTAACAAAGTTGGCGACCTGACCAGTAGCATGGACTCCTGTATCGGTACGACCAGCCCCAATAATTGAAACGGGATAGCCCATTATTTGGGAAATTGCTCGGTTAATGGTGGCTTGAACAGTGGACTGATTGGGTTGGATTTGCCAGCCGTGATAGTTAGTCCCATCGTAGGCGATGGTTAGCTTTATATTGCGACCAGATTGTGTCAAATCGTTGGGTGTATCAATACAGACTTTTGATACGTCCCCATTGGACTGATTTGTGGCTAGCATCAATTTTCAAGGTTTTCGTGAAGATTAATTTTGCCAATTGATTAGCTGAATTATTGGGCCAACCAACCGTTTGCTGAACCGTATCTCCGTCAACGTCGTGATAAAAAATGGCAAAATAGGCCTGATCACCTTTATTAGGTTTGGCCTTCAAGCTCAATTGCAATTCTAAAGATTTACCAGTTTTGTTCCAGGCAAGCAATGTATTGAGTGTTGTTGTTTTTTTCATTTCATCACTACCAACAATCAATAAATATTCGCTTTGATCATGTTTCTTACCAATTTCATCGAAATCAAAATGTATTTCCAACCGATCTTGTTTTAGAACATTCTTTTGTTTTGTGGTTAAATAGTTATCCTCCAATTTGACGGCCAAGTAGAGCGTATCGTTATGCCATACACTAGCAAAAACACCTTCAAAATCAGTCGACCGATTCCAAACTTGATTTTTGCTAAAATTCCACTGTAACTTTTCTGGCTTGGATTTTTGCCAAGCTGGATCATCTAAATAACCATCAATCACAGGAGCAATGGAAACTCGCTCAGATTTATAGATAGAATGTTTTTCTTCTGGATTAGCCTGAGAATTACCATTTTCAGCTAGAAAAAAAAATAAGACTAATGTTGTGAAGCAGAAGAACGGGAGGGTAAATTTACGAGTAAAACAAAATCTCATCATTTGAATAAACAAAAATATCACCTGTACTTATGCTTCCATTCGAGCCATAAATTTTATAGGTAAAAAACGACATGTTGATTAGAGGCTAATATCTTATTTCAATAAGATCATCTTTTTTGTTTGACTAAAGTCGCCGGCTTGCAAAGTATAGAAATAGATTCCGCTAGTGGCAGTCTCTCCCCACTCGTTTCGTCCATCCCAATAGATAGACCGGTCGATAGTAGTGTACAATCCCATCAGCTGATGACCAAGTTCGATTTGTCGGACCACTTGTCCGTTGACATCATAGATAGTTAGACTTACATCAGCTGAATCGGTCAGTTGATATGGAATCCAAGTTTCTGGGTTAAAAGGATTGGGATAATTAGGCAATAGACGACTATCGGTTGGCAAATGTCCATTGACAATCATCCACTGGCGTAATAGTTCAGCACCCAACGTTTGATTGGCCGATTCGAGTTGAACTAAGGCTAGTTTCAGTTGGTTAATTTGATCAGGGACAGCGGTTGGAGCAGCAATAATAACAGCGGCCTCTTCACCGAAGTGTTTGGCTACGGCCACTAAGTCGAAGATATCAACCAAACCATCTCGGTTGACGTCACCGGATAAGCCGATCGCTGTCTGACCAAATTCAGAAGCGACTATGACTAAGTCAAAAACATCTACTATGCCGTTTTCATTGATATCCCAAGGAAATGCCTCAATATAAGAGAATTTAGTTTCTGCTTTCTGACCATCGGGATTTACCACTGTTAGTATAATATCACCCACTAAGTTCGATTTGGGAACTGTAACTGTAATTTTATTGGTGTTAATAATCGGGTTAGTTCCCGCTTGGTCTCCGAATTGAACTTTTGCCTGACTGTTGAATTCTTCACCTGAAATGGTAACAGTTTCTCCACCGGCAATATCAGAGATCGAGGGCGATACTGCTGAAATTTGGGGGGGAAACTGTACGTAAGTAAAGGCTTGAGGCAAAATGTGTAATCGACCATCATCATTGGTAATCGTTAGGTCAGATTTACCTACTGTGCCAGTTGGAGTTAGAGCAGTGATTTCATCTTCACTATTGACGGTAACTGCCACTGCCATGTTTTTTCCGATTCTTAATGTCGCTCCAGCCCGAAAATTCACCCCTGTAATTTTGATCGGTGTGTCGCCGGCGGCTACGCCTGTAGCCGGTGTTATACTCTTGATTTCTGGCTTAGGATAGATAGGCAAGTTAATTTCAGCTACAGCTGACACGATATCGCTTTCAGCTAAAATATGACTAATATTGCTAATGACTTCTCCAGAAACTAATTTAGCGGTTACTTCGAAAATGTCCCCGACATCAGCTACACTACTTGTAAAGTCCAAAAAGGTTGCTTGAAAAAATTGACCATCAACTAGACCTTTTTGGCTGATTTTACGCTTCTTGTTGACAATCGTTATTTGTAACTCCTGTAGGGAAATCTGGTCATCCTTGTTCTGAATTTCTCCTTTGACGACTAAAACATTAGCAGAATAGCTTAACAATGGTAACCCAACCACCAATAAAACAATCCAAGCAGTAAGGTTAGAAATGAGTTGTTTTTTTTGCATTTGATTCTCCAATATGGCCGGAATAAAATTAGAGGCGAATATGATGGAGTGCTTGGGGATCCTGCCACTGGTATTGCAGATCGATCCATTCGTGAGGCGTAAATGGAATAGCGACCGAACCTATCGGCTTGCCAACGACCTCAATTCGTTCTAGATCAGCGATGCCAAGCCCAAATTTCGGTAGCGTATTGGAACAGGCCAATATCCAAAGGATTAAACCCCATAGCTCTGGTTGCAACTGCGTCAGCAGCAAAAACGTCCGCACCTGAAACGGCGATATCGAGATCGACAGTGTCTGTACCACCCGGTCCATTTCCTTGTAAACCAACTGTGCCATCAATAACGCCTATATGCGGAGAAAGATGGTGTGCAATCCGGGTCAAGTTCATGTTCAATACCTGTGCTTCTCTGGGTCTTTTCCGATCGCCGTGTGTAGGATAACCATGCATTTTGACACGATCATCTTTGTGCAAGGTTCCCATAATCATATTTTTTAGCGCCAGTGTCACCACATCAACATCATGTGTTTTAGCAACTGCTACGGAAATAGTACAAGGACAATCCAATACTAGATTGGGCATTCTGACTTCATAGGTTTCCCAATCGGCTAAATAGATGACCTCTTTCTTCCAATTTGTCTCTTGATGTAGATCGATAAGATGAATTGGTATATCGTAGTCCTCAGCCAACTTAGTGTACCCAAAATTCTGGTAAGCTTCACCAGAAAAAGATTCGTTTGCGCCTTCAGCAATCAAAATTTCTCTAGGCGGATCATCGGTTGATAGCAAAAAGTCTATCACACCACGAATTGCATCAGGGTGAGTCGAAGCCAATTGATTCGTGCTGGAAAGGAAATTTGGTTTTAATAATACTTGGTCGGCGATTTTTGGCAGTATATCTTCTTTCGTTAACTCCAAGGAACGTCGGACATTTTCTCTTCGATCCCCAGTTTGTGCTAATCCAACCTTAGATTTTTTTAACATAATTTCACCTCTACAATTGATTTAATTTTGATATGTTTAACGAATAATTTTGATGGTGATTTCGGGTGATTCCTGAACAAATGGGCGACCATTGACCGTTGCTTGACCGGCTATTTTTACTTTGTATGTTTTCGTTTCTAGTTGCGAATAAACTGAAAAAGTCAAAGACACTTTTTCCTTTTGATCACCGATATCAAGATCAGAGACGGTCAAGCCATTGGGGAAATTGATCGGGGAGAGATCGATGGATCCAGTAAAGTTACCTTGCCGAGTGGCGCTAATCTCAATGACAGCAGTTCCGACTGGTTTTGATTTTTCATTATTTTTTTGGACTTCAGTATGTTTCTCCGATTGATTACTATTATCTTTATTGTTAGTAGTTGGCAATACGAAACTCTGAATAACGGGAGTAGCCGTCAGCGTGAAGGGGGCTTCATCTACAGTCAGCGCAATTACTGTTGTCGATTGGACAACAGGTTGATTGTCGATGATGGCA
>CAYVHK010000235.1:0-5896 GCA_964451145.1 uncultured bacterium
GAAAGGGCAATTTGAGATGGGCGACAGTTGTCAAGAAGGCAGTTATGATGAGTATCCTCTTCAAACAGTTGAACTGGATGCTTTTTACATCGATACTCACTTAGTTTCTATTAGGCAGTACCGATAATTTGTTCAGCAGACAAATTCTAAGCCACTACTGGATTGGGTCAGAAAATTCGCTCCATCTGACAACCACCCAATCATTGGTATGATGCCAATGATTATGCCAAGTGGGTAGGAAAAAGATTACCTACTGAAACAGAATGGGAATACGCTGCTCGGGGGGAGATAGAGAAAATGCAATATCCTTGGGGTAATGAGATCGATAGGACCTTGGCTAATTTCGAAAATCCCAGTGAGGACAGTAAGTGGGATAATACGCGCCAAAAAAGATTAATTTTCTGGATTCATAAACGGTCAAAGCAAAGTAAACAAGATATGTGGGATAAAATCTCACCAATCGGCTACTTAGCGCCCAACAAATATGGATTACACAATATGTCAGGTAACGTTTGGGAATGGTGTACTGATTGGTATATGTCCGACTTGTATCAACATTCACCAAAGAAGAACCCACAGGGACCTAGTAAAGGTAAATACAGAGTACTAAGAGGAGGATCATGGCATGATAACTGGTATAACCTACGGGTATCAGCTAGAATTTCTGATCAGTCCCATTCTACTTCCTATTTGCGACAGAGACAAGGCTTTCGCTGTGCCAAAGACCTAAATAATCGACGGCTAAAATCTTTTTTTTGCAATTATTTTTTTTTGTAAGGCTAACAGTTGAGCACTAATTTCAATTGGATATTTAATATCATTTTTATCTTCGCACTCTTGGCTTAAAATTTTGTAACGATCGGGTAGTTTTTTTAATTCTTCTAGGGCATAATTCTGAATCTGATGTACAGATGGGAAATCGTAAATGAGTTCACCGTTTTTGACTATTGGAATCATCAGGCCTTCCCCATTTTTCACCTCATTCCAAAGGCAGATTTTGTCTTTAATATACTGATCAT
Organism: uncultured bacterium; assembly: GCA_964451145.1. GTDB lineage: Bacteria > Poribacteria > WGA-4E > WGA-4E > UBA9662 > TMED15. Next base: position 1,020 of record CAYVHK010000235.1, read on the forward strand.
TACTAGATATTCTCAATTCTTGTTTCTTAGAAGCAAGTGTTGACTTTTCCGGATCTTCACTGAGTTTAAGAGTGGGGATGGTTATACCATTTTCTTCTCGTTCTACGTGTTTGTAAACACCCGGCATAGAGGAAACTCCACCTTCACCTGTAATTGAATTTAGAACAGATCCGGTTGCCAATCGAGTTCCCACACCGAAACCATCAATTGGTGCTTCAGCTTTTAGTAGCCGATCAATTTGAAACTCATCCAGATCATTACTCGCAAGGATTTTTACTTTTTGTAAACCGGCCCGATCTAAAATTTCACGCACGGCTTGACTAAGCATGATAAGATCTCCACTATCAATACGAATACCGTGTATCTGTTTTCCTTGCATTGCCATTTCCTTTGCTACTTGAACGGCATATCTTGTTCCTTGTAAGGTATCGTAGGTGTCTACAAGTAAAATGGTATTATCTGGAAAAGTTCGTGCATAGTCGCGGAAAGCCTGAAGTTCGGAGGAACTATCCTGAACAAATTTATGAGCCATAGTACCTACATAAGGAATATCAAAATACTTTGCTGCTACTACTAAGGAGGTGGCCTTTATACCGCCAATAACAGACGCTCTTGCCGCCAGTATGGCCGCATCACGTCCATGAGCACGTCGAGCGCCAAAATCGAAGCAAGATCGTCCTTTGGCGCTATGCGTGATACGAGCAGATTTGGTGGCAATCAAGGTTTGAAAATTCACTACATTTAACAAATAAGTTTCGAATATTTGTACGTCGATGGATTTACCTGTTACATTAATGATTGGCTCATTAGCAAATGCCAATGATCCTTCTGGTAGAGCATAAATATCACCGTCAAACTTGAAGTTGCGTAAGTAGTCAACGAAGTCACCTCTCAGTTCTAATCCTGGTGCAGTAGCTTGTAACCAAGTTAAATCACTGTCAGTAAATTTTAGGTTGAGGATATAGTGTATTACTTGCTCTAATCCCGCAACGACTAGGTATTTTCCTTGTGGTATCTTACGGATAAAATAATTTTCTGTGCAGATAGCATTATTTTGACGAGTGAAGTCAGCTTGTCCCATGGTTAGTTGATAGTAGTCTAAAAACAAGGCAAGATTGTTATCAGTTAATAATGAAGATTGAGGTGATTTCAACATATTAGTCTCCAAATGATAATTTATCAGATAGAAGATCCCAGAAGTTAGAATTTAAGAAATTAGAAAGTTAATTGCTATCACTAATCCCACTATATCAGCTAATATATTTTGAGTAAACGCTTGTTTTTGGAATCATCTTCTAATCAATGGATCTTAAGATATGACAAAAGAGGTTTCAATATTTTTGAGTCGATTTTTTGCTTATTATCGTTCTAGGTCTGTAAATTTGCGCAACTTCAATTTAATGTTATTAACGACAAAATTCCTTTTTAGCAAATGTCGCAACACATTTAAACATATCTTTCGATACTCTATATTATTTGGAAGCTAGAACTAAAAAAGACAAAATTATGTTAAAGATGCTCTGTTTTTTTTGAAGGAGCGAGGAGAGGTGAAAGGATTTTATATGAGTTATAACCCTAACCCTATTGATACCTCAGGAGTGAAATTACCAGAACAACTGGCTGATTTAACAGAATTATTATCAGAAAACACCCATGAAATATGGGCTAAACAAAGACTAAAAGATGGTTGAACCTTTGGTTTAGAGCGTGATAACAAGGCTATGACCAATCCTTGCTTAGTAAGCTACGATTACCTTCCTGAGTCTGAAAAAGAGTACGACCGAAATACATCAATGGAAGCTATCAAAACTATCCTACAATTATCGAGTATGGGTCTAATTGGAATCGATCCGTATGGAGAGTATTAATTCTACTACAGAATAATTAGACGTATATTGGATGATCAATGATGTTGCAGACAAGAAAATGGTCAGTTTAAATTTGAAAATAATCCTTCAATATATTTTTTCGGTTTTTATCGGGGGATTTTTTGTCAGTGTCGGCATGAATCACTTTACAGATCCCGTATGGTTTGAACCAATTGTCCCACGGATCCTTGGTAAACCAAGACTCTGGGTATATGTAAGTGGCGTGCTAGAGGTTTTGTTAGGTTTGGCTATCCTAATTCCAAGATGCCGCACTTGGGCAGGCCCCTCAATGGCCATCCTTTTGATAATTCTTTACTGGGCTAACCTGAACATGTGGATAAATGACATTCCTCTTAATGGCCGAACATATGCAAATACGTGGCATATACTCTGCGGTCTAGCTCAAATTGTTTTGATTGGTATTGTCTTATGGTTAGGCAATTGGTCAATTTCTAATTTTTCTAACCAGAAAGATGGATTAGAATTTGCTTGATAAGTAATATTGGTTAGTTGAAATCAGTCAAAAAGTTGAAAAATAGAACAAATCAATGACCACGAGTCACCAAAACCTGCTCAAAGAATAACTTGTATACGGAGCAATCAGGCTGGTGTCAGCATCAGCTGGCACCTTTTTTCCTGTCTTCTACTTTTGTTTCCTCTATTATTAGCTACTCGTTTTATTCTATCCTTGCATAATTTCTGGTCTTACCTTCGGGTATTCTGGCGCCTAATGGGTCGGGAATCTTTCCTGCTAAACAAAGCCACAAATACGGTCAATTGAAAGTCGTAGCGTAATATAAAAGGCGGTGATTCTACTGATCCTGACTCAAACGATGTTTTTACGCTTTTAGCGCTGAAAATGTTTTCAAACGCTGAGGGATTCTTTCAAGCTAAAGTAAGCCATATTGGGCATAAGTAACTTGTAAATCTTCTCTATATTAAACGCTCATCTGGAAATCTATTGTACTTCATTGGTATTGCATCTCCATCATAACGAGGGATTAATTCCGAAATTGCGGCTAGTGCTGATTCTGGCCATTGTTGGTGTTTTTCATAGAACTGCTTATGAATCCAGCTTTGTGTGCTTGGTTGAAGACCGTAAAACAGCGGATGATACCAGATTGTAATGACCGTGCGGCGTTCATCTGATTTGTTTTCATGTGTTGCATGAAACATACGTGCATCTCCAATGACGACATCACCAGCAGACACCGGCACATCTTTTTCGCCTTCGTATCTTAGAAACCTGGGATCGTCTGGATTTTCCATATCGTTAATTTCCCGCGTATGAGCCTCACCCGTCTCATGTAGTATATGTCGCTTTCGATGGGTCCCCGGTAATATTCGTAAGCAGCCATTCTCTCGATTAGTGTCTTCCATGTAGTACATTAAAAAGATCATGGGGGAAATTTCACTATATGATCTTGGATCATTCCACATCAGACAATCCTGATGCCAATACAGGCGAGGTCCCCCCGGTGGTTTGCTGATTATGACAGCTTTCCAGAAAGCACAACCATTCAATCCCATCTGGTTTAACGCTTGCAAAACAACAGGATTGCCTATTATGCCAGAGAGATCTGGATAACTATCTGAGTCTATCATCAATCCAGGAGACCGATTTTTCTTTGAATCTAAGTCGATGTGGGTGGTAATCGCTACATTGATACATTCCTTTGTTTGACTAAATAGTTTATTGTTAACTACATCCTTTAGAATACAATAACCTTCATCTTGTAACTGCTTACGATTGGCAGAGAGAATCTCCATTTTGTTGGAATCAATCATGAGTTAGAGACCTAATCGACAAAAAATAAATACTCAAATCCAGTTTCCGTGAGTACCAAGTTATGATTCGCCCGTAATTTCCAATTGGCGTTTATCAGAGGTGAAAATTCGATGACTTGCAAGTTTGAAACTCTCTATTTTGTCGCCAATCACACTTTTACATTTCTCTTCAATTACATTGTAGTTAGTTACCATCAGATCTATAGAAATCCTCACTTTCCGGCGAAGTTGTAGATTTATCAAGTTCAATACTATTGATTTGATAAAAATTAGTAATCCATTTCTTAGCTAGTTTACAACAAAAAGTATCTTCGATGAAGAAGAAATTATTGCGTGAAAAATCAGTTCGGTATTGATTCATATTTTCTTATCTATATTTTAATTTTATGGTGCTTGGTTATTATATTCAACTAAGACCAACATATGGTGATCTGTAGAATGCCATCTCTTATCTATTCTATGCGGGCTTACAATTTCAGCCGAGTAAAATTTTTGAGACATTAAACCTTGTACAAGAAGTTGAATAATAACAATCAGGTTGAGCTAATAGTGTCCGTCTTTTTGTTAGAGTTAAAGTTTCAAAAGAATCAAATGGAAACAGTAATATTCTTAAAACTTTCTTCTGTAAGATGTCTTGTTTACTCTGACTTGCCTTTTTTATACTAACTTTAAATACCCTCAATTGGCAATTCAACATGCCATTTTACCGATTTAAATGCGGATGTGATAATTTAGTCTTGCCAGTATGTTAAGAGTGGCCCATCTTTTCCATAAACCGGGTCTGTCAATGGTAAGCTTGCTTGTTCAATATTCCGAAGGATCTCTAATTTATTTTCTAGGTCAGACATTGCTTTGTCATCATAGAGATCAGGTATTTGAGTAAGCGGATATGCTCCAACGACACACAAATCTGAACTCGCATCTAAATTTTTATGTCCTACTCCTGCCGGAATGATAACAACGTCACCACGCGATAAGAAGAATACTACACCTCTTTTGCCTCCAAATTGGACTTTGGCCGTGCCAGTGCAAATACCAAGAACTTCATGAGACATACTATGGTAATGGTGATAGTTAAAAATTCCATTCTTCCAACATCCCTGCCAGCCGTTTATACTAAATAATGACTCACATACCGACACTAGATCGTTTTTCGAAGTACTTAAAGCATTGGGGTATAACAAAAGTGGTAGTTTTTGATTATTGGGAATTTGATCATCA
>CAYVHK010000236.1:0-5855 GCA_964451145.1 uncultured bacterium
TATCAGCGATCTAACGTCACGGTGTGATTTTAACTAATGACCAGGAAGCTATCCGGCACCTTGTCCGGGATTTCGCGAACGCGAGAATTGCCCCAAACGTACGCGAATGGGAAATACAAGGTGGACCCCCCAGGTCCCTATACGAAGAGATGGGGTCAATCGGGTTGATGGGAATGACAGTCGACCCTAGTTACGGTGGGTCGGGACTTGGTTTCATTTCATATGCCCTGGCCATGGAGGAAATTTCGGCCGTAGACGGCGGCATCAGCAACATGATGTCTGGGAACAATTCGCCAGTAGCAGCAGCGATAGCTGCACACGGCTCCGCCGAGCAAAAGGAGCGGATTCTGCCCATGCTCTGCTCTGGTAAGTGGCTGGGATCTTTTCATTTGACCGAACCTCACACTGGTTCCGACGCATCAGCCATTACAACAAGAGCCATTCGAGATGGAAATCAATTCATCATCAGCGGACACAAAGCGTTCATCACCGGAGGCGGGACCTCCGACATCGCAATGATCGTCGCCGTCACCAACCCGGAAGCCGGAAAATCAGGAATCAGCACCTTTGTTTCATCGACCACCAATCCCGGCTATCAGGTCATAGGCAAAGAACAGAAATTGGGTCATCGAACGAACGACCTCTGCCAGGTTCAGTTCGAAGATATGCAAGTGCCCGAAACGGACCTTCTGGGAGCCGAAGGCCGTGGTTTATCCATCGCGCTGAGCAACTTATCGATTGGCCGTATTGCTGTGGCAGCTCAGGCTGTGGGAGGGGCACGCCAGGCGCTTCGTCTCGCAAAGGAATACGCGGAAGTTCGCGAGACCTTTGGTAAGCCAATTATTGAACACCAAACCATCTCCTTCCTACTTGCCGAAATGGCGACCAAGATCGAAGTTGCCAGACAGATGTATCTGCACGCAGCCGCTCTGCATGATGCAGGGCAAGATTCGGCGGCTGCGGCGTCGATGGCAAAACTTTTCGCTTCCGAAATGTCGGAGTGGGTGGCCTCCAAAGCGATACAGATCCATGGAGGTGCAGGATTCCTCGAAGACCATCTTGTCGAGAAGATCTACAGAGACGTGCGGGTCTACCAACTGTACGAGGGCACTTCGGAAATACAGAAACTCGTTATTTCACGGCATCTCGACTCTCTCGAAATGTGAACCCCGTGGTCTGACCTAGGCTCACTTCATGACTTCTATTCGGCTTGCAGCAGATATCGGCGGCACATTCACCGACATCGCCCTTGAAGCACCCGGAGGCCTCTACACAACGAAGGTCCTCACTACTTCGCTTGAACCAGCAACTGCCGTCCTCGATGGAGTTGCAAGAGTATTGGCGGATGCCGCACTAAGCCCCCAAGATGTTGACGTTTTTGTCCACGGAACAACCCTCGCCACAAACGCCCTTATCGAACGCAGAGGTGCACGCACTGCTCTACTCACCACTGCTGGCATGCGCGATTCAATTGAAATGGCTCATGAAAACCGGTTCGAACAATACGACCTCGCAATGGTTCGCCCTGATCCCCTCGTGCCACGAGACTTACGGATCGGCATCCCGGGACGACTCGCTTCCAACGGCGCGGTCCTGCAGGAACTTGATACCGACGCCGTTCTGCGTTCAGTGAGTCAGCTGCGAGCATTGGACGTTGAGAGCCTCGCTATTGGCTTCCTCCACAGTTACCTCAACTCAAGCCACGAGGTTCAAGCCGCAGAAATAGTGCAGTCACAGTGGCCAGAAGTGACCGTGTCCCTCTCAAGCGAGGTCTGCCCCGAAATTCGCGAATATGAACGGTTCTCGACTACTTGCGCTAACGCGTACATCCAACCTCTCCTGACGAAATACCTGACGGACCTCGAAACTCGAAGACGCGTCTTGGGTATGGATTGCCCAATGCTATTGATGCAATCCGGCGGAGGGCTGGGCACACTCGAAGATGCACTCCAATTTCCGGTCCGATTAGTCGAAAGTGGACCAGCAGGAGGGGCCCTACTATCCGCTGAGCTGACAAAAAGCTTCCAAATCGATAAAGCGCTGAGCTTCGATATGGGCGGAACGACAGCCAAGCTGTGCATCATTAACAACGGACAGCCGAGAACTTCTCGGGAGTTCGAGGTTGGACGCGAATACCGATTCTTGGCTGGCAGTGGTTTGCCGCTTCGATTGCCTGTCATCGAAATGGTGGAGATCGGCGCCGGTGGTTCCTCGGTGGCACGACTCGACGAGTTGGGCCGCATCGCCGTTGGGCCGCACAGTGCTGGCAGCGAACCCGGACCGGCCTGCTATGGGCGTGGTGGAGCCCAAGCAACCGTCACCGATGCCGACGTGGCCCTTGGTCGAATTCTGTCTACGGGTTTTTCCGCTGGGGATTTAAACTTTTCCAAAGCCGCAGCAGTCACGGCGATTAACGACACCGTTGTGAGAACAGGTGGGTTCGATCCAGATACTGCGGCTTTCGGTATCTGTGAAACGGTCGATGAGAACATGGCCAGCGCTGGCCGCGTCCACGCGATCGAACAGGGCTGCGACATTACTGACGGCACACTCATTGCATTCGGAGGCGCAGCTCCGTTACATGCGGTCAGAGTCGCTGAAAAGCTCGGCATGAGCGAAGTTCTGATTCCTAGTGGCGCTGGCGTGGGTTCGGCTATCGGGTTTCTGCATGCCCCAGCCTCACATGAGAATGTTCGTACCCGCTATATCCGACTGGACGATCTTGTCGTGGACGATCTTTCCACCATGTTGCAAGAAATGTTCGACGAAGCCGAACAGATCGTGCGTCGTGCCTCAAATGATGACGCCTTGATCAAAAGCGCCAAAGCGTTCATGCGATACGAAGGTCAAGGTCACGAAATCACCGTCGACCTCGACCTCAACGAAATCTTTACCTCCCCGCCTCCGGATGCAGCACATCTGCGAAAGGTTCTAGAGGAAGCGTTCGTAGACGAGTACAGACGCCTCTATGGACGGGAAATCACAGGCCTTGGGGTTGAGACGCTCAGCTGGGTTGCCACCGTCAGTTCCATACCAGCAACGCCGAAGCTGGAACGGTGGATCCTCCCTGAAAAGGCACTGACAGATCTACCCACCACCAAGACCACTGACCCTGAAACCGGTGTGATGCTGGACACAGCAGTGGTTGCCCGCCAAGACCTCGTTGGCTATCGCATCGATGGACCAGCACTCATCACCGAGGAACAAACAACTACATTCCTCCCCCAGGCTTACAGCGCGTCGTTAACCGAAAGTGGCCACCTCAGAATCCGGCATCGTGAAACAACAGCCGCACGCGATGGGGACAAGACCTCCGACAGTCTGAGAGCACTTCAAAGAAACATCATGTGGAATCGGCTTATCGCAGTGGTCCAGGAACAGGCGACCACGTTGGTCAGGTCCGCGTTCTCAACATCAACACGTGAAGCCGGTGACCTATCTGCCGGTGTTTTCGATCCGCGAGGAAGGATGCTGGCCCAATCGATAACGGGTACACCAGGTCACGTGAATTCGATGGCTGCTTCGGTGGGGCATTTCCTCGATGAATTTCCGGTTCACACGATGCGTCCGGGCGATATTTATCTGACGAATGACCCGTGGAAGGGAACCGGCCACCTTTTCGACGTCGTAGTTGTTACCCCTGTTTTTTACAAGGATCAACCGGTCGCATTATTCGCCTGCACCAGCCATGTCGTCGATATCGGTGGCGTCGGTTTTAGCTCAACTTCGCGCGAAATTTTCCACGAAGGATTGCAACTGCCAATCATGCGCTTCGCGACAGAAGAAGTATTCGACCCAAATGTGGTTCGGATTATCGAATCGAACGTTCGAGACAGCGTCCAAGTCATGGGAGACATTTACTCATTGGCCGCTTGCAACAGGGTTGGTGCCTTGCGTCTCATCGAGATGATGGCCGAATACCAGCTGGAAGATCTCGACGAACTCGGGGAATATATAATTGAAACCTCTAGGCAGGCAATGTTGACAGAAATAGGTCGTTTGCCCGCTGGAACATGGCATTCAACAATGCGCGTGGACGGCGTCGACGAGCCGCTCGACATCGTCACTGAACTGACTATCAATGCCCAAGGAGTTTCTGTCAAGTTTGATGGAACAAGTCTCGTTCAACCCCACGGGATTAATGTCCCCATGTCCTACACCGATGCCTACACCTCCTTCGGTGTTCGCTGCATCATCGGCCCCAACATCCCCAACAACGCCGGCTCACTTCAAGTTGTTCAGGTCTCTGCACCAGTCGGGTGCATTCTCAACGCTCCTCGCCCTGCAGCTGTCAACATCCGCCATGTCATGGGACAAATGCTTCCCGACGCCGTATACGGATGCTTAAGTCAGGTGATACCAGATCAAGTCCCCGCGGAAGGTACTAGTTCTCTTTGGAATTTGTTGGCCAGCGGGAATTGGGACGGACAAACTGGACGGCAGTTCATGATGATGAGCTTCAACTCCGGGGGCGCTGGAGCACGGCCGGGCCAAGACGGCCTGTCGGCGACGGCATTTCCAAGTGGTGTGAAAAACATGCCCGTCGAGATCAACGAAGTGGTTTCACCACTCGTCTTTTGGCGAAAGGAATTTCGCCCAGACTCTGGAGGTGACGGTGAGTTCCGCGGCGGGTTGGGTCAAGTAGTCGAACTCGGCCATCGCGGTGATGGAGAGTTTGTTTTCAGCGCAACCTTTGAACGAGTCACGCATCCGGCGAGGGGGCGACACGGTGGCAGTAACGGTTTGACGGGCAATTTGCGTCTTGACGATGGAACACCTGTGGCCGCAAAAGGCAACACGGTGGTGCCATCAGGCCGTCGCCTAATCATCGAGATTCCCGGTGGTGGAGGACTAGGCGCCCCCCGAGATCGAGAAGAGGGAGCCCGCCTGCGAGCTCAGAGGTTAGGGTACGTATCCACGTAGGCCCCGGGGGAGCTAAGTGACAAATACCGACGACCTTCCGCTCAAAGGCATCCGCGTTTTTGAATTAGGGATCGCGATAGCTTCACCCTTTTGTGGCAAATTGATGGCTCATTTCGGGGCGGATGTTCTGAAGATCGAATCTCGACTTAGCCCAGATGTTGTCCGAATACTCGGTTCAGCTTGGCTCAAAGATCGGGAGGATCTTGCTCCAATATCATCTGACACGAGCCCGTACGTATCTGAAATGAACGCTTCGAAGCGAAGTGTCGGCCTGGAACTAAAGACCGAAGAAGGCAAGGCGGCGGCTCTGCAACTGCTTGCAGAGTGCGACGTTTTTCTTGCTAATTTCGGTGCGCGAGCTTTGACCGAGTTGGGTTTCGATTATGCCTCTGTCGCAGCGGTGAATCCCGACATTGTCTATGTGCAACTACCTGGCTTTGGCAGCGATGAGACCATGCCTTACTACCCGTTTGTTGCTTGGGGCCCTAATCAGGCCCCTCTGGTCGGGATGGATGATTTCACGGGTCATGCTGATGACCCACCAGCAGGCATAGCAACCATCGCTCCACCCGATTACATGTCGGCCTTGCACGCAGCTATCGCGACAATCACGGGGCTGGAACAACGTGACACCACCGGCGAAGGCGTGCACGTCGATATCAGCCAGTTCGAGACAACTTTGGCGCTACTTGGACCTTTTGTTATGGACTACGACCTGACCGGCACTGTGTATAGCCGCATCGGTAACCGCTCCATGTGGGGTGCCCCTCAAGGGGTCTATCCATGCGCAGGTAACGAGCGTTGGATAGCCATCAGTGCTATCGAGGCAGAAGATTGGACGACGTTGCGCTCACTCGTGGGACAAGCCATTGACCCCGAATTTGATGATGCCTCTATCCGGAACGCAGACCAGGACCGTCTGGACGAACAGA
>CAYVHK010000237.1:0-5812 GCA_964451145.1 uncultured bacterium
GCAAATTTTCGGATGGAATTAGTCAAGTTAGTCATTCTTTTTGAAGGAGAGAGACAGAAGGCAACGATTAGATGGTCAGACAAAAACTGTTTTTTAATTTTTCACTTCGCAAAACCTTTTTATAGGCGAAGATCAAATTCATAGTCCTAGTCAAAAAGCTAATATCGCTCCTGTAGTTAGTTATTTGATGTCCATTCCAGTATTTGTTGATCTCTTAATAATCTTTTCTGTAGGCGACCCAAGTCAATCAACTGTACAGCTTGTTCTTCCTCCATCGCATGACAGGAAATTGTTGCTGCCGATTGCCCTAGAACCATAAAAACTGGCTCCATACGAATAGAGCCATAAGCAATATGACTTGCTGATAAACAGATTGGAACCAAGAGGTTATCACATTCCACCTGTTTGGGCACAATAGACTCAAAGTCGATTGGATATGGTGAAAAACCGCCAACTTGTACATCGCCTTCGTTTCGGACAAAACCATTGGTATCTAGGTAGCGCTGTACATTGTGTGAATCCATCGTGTAGGCAGCTAGGCCAACCGAATGTTGAGCGGTTATTTCACCTTCACAATTTTTCTGTGTCATGACATAATCAGATACCATTCGACGTGCTTCTCGGACGTAAAGCTGGTGTGGCCACCCTCCGTTATCAGTAAATTCATCGCGACAATTTCCCCAACGCTGAAATTCATGCCGTATTTTTGTTGGCACCCGTACATGGTTGGCCAAAGTCCACATCAACCCTTGTTGGTAGTTAAGATGATCCTGAAATATACGGGCGCGTTCGGCATAACTGGCTTCGGGCCAACGGTAATTGAGCCCAATGTAGTCAGTAGAAAAACCTTGGTTATTGTTGGTGTCCGTTTTCCAGTTTGGCATCCCAATTGGGTGCCAAGGTTCGATTTGAGCACCTGCCTCAAAGTTACGTAGCAATAACTCAAAGTCCAGTTCACAATAGTCATCCGGTTTGGTAAATGGCAAGCGGTTAGCCTCGTGCATAGTATTACACATCCGAAAACAGTAGGCTTGAATCCGGTGGTCGTTCTTCCCTTCATGGCCTGGCCCTGAAGGATCAATTCCTGGTAATAAGCCACTAGTTGGATCGCCTTTAACTACATAAGGGTCAACACCCGGTTGCAATTGATGTTTAATAGCTTGCTGAGTTTGAACACCATTAAGCGTTTCGTTGTACTTAGCATTAACTTCCCGACCAATTGTATATGAAATGCCGGCTGCAGCCATCAGATCGCCTTCATAAGTAGCGTCGATAAATTGCTTCCCATGAAACACGATTTCACTTTCTACTCGTATTTCAGTAATTGAGTGCTCTCGCTTTAACACTCCATGCTGACGGTCCAACCGACGTTTAAAAAATAAACTGACACCCGCTTGTCGAGCAAAATTAGCCAATACTTGTTCTGCAACTTTCGGCTCGAAAGTCCACATTCCGTCCATTCCTTTTCCATCCTGTCGGGACGATTTGAATTCGTCAAACAGTTGCCATGTCCAGGCAGAAGGACGAGTATAATGTGCTTTAATCTGTTGATAGAATTCGCGAGATATACCACCGATAGCAGCTTTATTGCCGATATCAGTAGCACCAAGTCCACTCGATGTGAGTCCACCAATATGGTGGCTAGGTTCAATAACTGCTACTGTCTTCCCCATCCGCGCAGCCTGAATTCCAGCGACTACACCGCCTGCTGTAGCACCGTAAACAACAAGATCAAATTTATAGATTTTTCCGTCAAGTTTTTTACCACTTTTAGTTAGCCTCCTACCCATCACATCACTTTTCCCTACTGTTTCTAGCCATTTTTTTTTATAATTTGTTACAAGCGCTTCCAACTATTTGGCAGGTTTCTATTGTTTAAACTTAACATAATCATTCAAATGTCAAGACATACTAATTTCAATTCAAAATAATGCAAACAAGCTAAATTAGTTTTCTACTAGCAATTTCACCCTGTTTGATTGATTACAATCAAACAAACTAACAGATCAGATCTTCTATTTTTTGCTTAGAGATACCGGAGTAATACTAATCAAACTAACATAATAATTTCAATGTATTATTGATACACAGGATATCATCTCAATTAGCATGTTTAGTATTTATTAAGCTAAGATATTATTAAATAACAAGAGGTCGAATGGAGGTTAGGTATGCCAATAAAATTCAGTGACACAAAGTTAGAACAGTTAGAGGAAATTGGTTACATCATCATTCCAGAATACTATACCGGTAAAAAACTAAAAGAAATGCAAATCGCTCAGAGAAAGATCTTACCAACTTGGAATCAGGTGAAAAACGATCCACCGACAAATCGATCAATTCTAACAGAATTCCCTCCCTCCGAAATTCCCTTACTACGTAGTATTATAGACCACCAAGCTTGGAACTTCGGACGTAAATGGCTTAAAACAGAACAAATTCATTTCCGGGCTGGATGTATGATTGCCCGTTACCCTGGTTTCAAAGGTGGAGGAATCGGCAGTGATACTGCAGGGCTCCATCTGGATAACGGTAATAATTCACTCCTCCCGATGAGTAAAACACATCGGGAGTTTGGTCAACTAGTATTTTGGGTTCATCTTGAAGCTGTGGATGCTGACCAAGCTCCACTTCGCTTATTGTCCAAGGCTAATGCACATGACATGTCAAAATGTGAACCACTGGTTTGTCCAGCTGGCACACTATGTATCTTTACCAACTATACACTACACTCAGCTAGCGACTATCTACGATCAGATGGTCAACGCTTTACCTGGGGTTTCGCTTTGGGTCGAGCAGATCATTATTGGGAAGGATTTCGACATTATACTGATAAAGGTCAACATCCAATTTTTTCAAAATTTATCGGCACGCTGTCGGCTGAGGAACGAGAGGTCTTTCGTTTTCCACCAGCCAAGCACTCCTACTATACGCCTCAGACATTAGCTGCCTTAGAAGAACAGTATCCTGGTTGGAATGCAACAGGAGAATACTAATCCATCACCAAAAACTAATAGAGCATAGGTATCTAATATTCCTAAAAATAAAAGTAGATGAAAATATTACGAAGCCAAACACAATTAAAACGACAAGTTTTTTGAATGGCAATATTATCAGTTTTTTCGAGTTTTGCTTATCCTGTTACTCAATACACTCTAGTATTTGTGTAATGACTTGGTTAAGATATCTGGTTATTACTTTTCTCATTGGGTTCTTAGGATGTAATAGACAGATTGAAGTTCAAACCAATATTGTTTACCGACAAGTGAGTGAACAAAAATTGAAGCTTGATCTCTATCTACCAAAATTGAAACCTAAAAAACGAAGACCGGCATTGATTGCACTGCACGGTGGTGCTTGGAGACAAGGCGATAAGACGGACATGTCAGAAATCGCTACTAAGCTAGCCAAGCGAGGATATGTAGTGGCTTCGGTGCAATATCGTTTTGCTCCAGAATCAGTTTTTCCATCGCAATTAGAGGATGTACAAGCAGCAGTTCGCTGGCTAAGAAAACATGCTGATCGACACCAGATTGATAGCGAGAAAATTGGTGGATTAGGTGCTTCAGCTGGAGCACACTTGGTATCTATGCTTGGTCTCGTTGATGATTTATCTCAGTCAATCAGCAGTCAAATCAATTGTGTTGTCAGCCTCGCTGGCCCGGTAGATTTGCGCTTATCCACTTGCCAAGCTGAATTAGCTGACTCACCAGCCTTAGAACAAGTAGAACAATGGTTGCTCGATTTTATCGGTCAACCTTACAATAGTCAGAATGATCCGTTATGGCGATCTGCATCCCCTTTATTTCAGGTATCTGAAAAATCATGCCCATTCTTTCTAATCCATGGTATTGCTGATCAAGTAGTATCAATCAAACAGTCAGAATCCTTGATTCAAGCACTGTCAGCTCGATCGGTGTCTGTAGAATGTCGACGCATCCCGGAACTGAACCATAGCTTAAATGTTAATTACTGGGTACTGTTCCAGTTTTGGCGAGCCGTAAACGAATCCTTCCAATTTTTGGATCGCCATCTGAAACAATAAATTAACAAGCAAATTCATTAGTTTTAATGTCAGCAAAATTTCACAAAGAGAGAAGGACAATCCTATTATGAAAGGAACTAAATGCCCTTATTGTGAAAGTGAAATTCCCATGTTTCATGTGTTTTTCAAATGGAAAAAGCTATCAAAGGAACAAGAGGATAGAAATCGGAAATTCAGGTCACCAGGGTACAAACTCAGTTGTTTACAATGTGAACGAGATTTTGAAATAAAACTTTTCAATATAATCTTTCTATTTTTCCTTGGTTCTTTTATCTTCAGGGTTTTTATTAATTGATTGATTTCTATTGATGGATGATTCGGAACGTGGTTTTTGCAACAACTATTTTCTATTTTTGGCTTTATACTTATGCTTAAATTTTTAAATGCTATATTCATTACAACATGGCCAATAAGGGAAATATCTGAATAACGTCCGGCAATCCTCATTATCAGACGTTATTGCTATAATTCTTTGATTTTCCACTTTCCGCATTTCTACAATGTTTGTACTAATTTGCATAACTTATAAATCCGAACGAACTACTGACGGGGAGATTGATTAAATGGATGTATATGAACCAGAAAAACTTGGGTTTTGTCATCAACGTCTAAGCCGAATTGAACCTAGGCTAAACACTTATATTGATAATGGTGATATTTCAGGGATCAGCACATTAGTGGCACGCCGAGGACAAATTGTACACCGGTCTTTGATTGGTCTGATGAATACCAAGGTTGGCACACCAATTTCAATGAACGCTATCTTCAGGGTTTACTCTATGACAAAACCTATTATCTGTACTGCCCTGATGGTGTTGCATGAAGAAGGACGATTTCATCTTGATCAGCCATTATCACAATATCTGCCTCAGTTTACTAATCAAAAAGTACTGGAGATAGATGGGAATAAGGAGAAATTAGTACCAGTTCAGAGAGAAATTTCGATCAAAGATTTATTTACTCATACATCGGGCCTCTCATATACGTTTCTAGCTGATGCCGTAGCGAAAAAATATCGAGCTTCAGGGTTATTAACTGATGCTTCAGTCAGCTTATCTGATACAGTACAGTCAATCGCAGATCATCCACTATTGTTTCATCCAGGTGAAAGGTGGAATTATAGTGTTTCCATTGATGTGTTAGCACATCTAATAGAAGTGATTTCCAATTGTCCACTGAGTGATTTCTTACAAGATCGTGTATTTAAGCCATTGGGAATGAATCAATCCGGATTTAAGGTTGAAACGGATCAAACATCAAATATAGTAGATATTTTTGGCAACATTGACATATTAGGGAAGGATGTTGGTTTTGACGAGTTAATATCGGCAGCTACGAATGAACCAAATAAATTACTGGATTTGACAAATACTTATCCTCATAACAACCCGAATCATGCCCGTGGGGGACACGGCCTTTTTATGACAATTGACGATTACTTCCGATTTGCACAGATGCTCCTCAATGGCGGTGAATTAGATGGCAATAGAGTCTTAGGCAGAAAAACGGTTGAGTTGATGAATTATAACCACTTGCCACTAACTCTATTACCATTTGGACTTAATGACCTTCTTGTGTGGCCAGGATATGGATTTGGTTTAGGATCACGGGTGTGCATAGATCCTGCTCAAACCAACTTGACAGGTTCGGCGGATGAATTTGGATGGGCTGGGGCGGCTAAAACCTACTATTGGGTAGATCCTAGGGAAAAAATCATTGGTATCTTCATGTCCCAACGATTAAGTTATTTCCAAGTACCGGAAAGAG
>CAYVHK010000238.1:0-5778 GCA_964451145.1 uncultured bacterium
TCGACTAATTGGCAAGATGCAACAAAACTTCCGTTCGTAGATATGGAAATTGATCCAGCACGTGGTAATCGGTCAGGAACACAGAGCGATCAAGTTTCAAATATGTTGCTTGGTGGCAGCCAAGCAACAGTGGTTCCGATGCCGACTGTATATGAAAGTAAGAAAGCTATTGAGCCAACTTTGTTGACTGGAACTGCTATTAATCATCAGATCGATAATAGCATTTTAGGTCAGTCTTTTAATTCAGAAACCGCCTTTAGTCAAAGCGATGATAACAGCAGTTCCTTGATGGAAAGCGAGCTTGCTTCGACTGAAAGCGACTCCTTTACCACTGTTCTGGAGCAGGAAAACGAAACTCAGCGAATGGAGTTTCTATCAACTACTCCTCAACGGCAGTTGAACGAAACGGGAGGGGTTTCATTACAAGATGAAGTTAGTTCTCAATTTGCCGAAGTTCGACGGGTTCGAGAGGCCAGACAAGATATTATCCGCGAAATTCAGTCATTACAGAATGATCATCGTCAGGAATCCGAACGAGAGATGACTATTCAGTTGCAACCAGCTCGACTGGGTCGGTTGATGGTTCGTGTTTCTCAACGTCGAGATCTAGATGGTAATTCAGCGGTGGCCGTCCAGATCCAGGCTAGTTCAACAGAAGCCCAACAGCTACTAATGAACGAGCTATCGGATCTTAGGTCAGATTTTCAAACTCAAGGCATAGATCTAACCGGTTTAGATGTATCGATTGATAGCGGAAGAAATTTCCACCAATCTCGTTCACAGGGATTATTTTTCGCCGATTATCAACGACAAATGCGTTCCGGCGGTAATATTCGCCCAGCAGATCCTGTTAATTCATCGATTCAGCGCTCTACGAGCAACCGAGCTAGAGTTGGCATGCAATATGCCAATAACCAGTTGAACTTAGTCATTTGAGTGAGATAATTGAGAGCTGTTTGTCAAATTAAACAGCTCTCAACCCATTCTTACTTTCAGAAAACAGTTTTCGTTTAATTAACCAAACTGAGCGCTCAAACGCCAGCATGGAAAAGGTTATTGGAATGAATATCAAACAGCAGTCTGGGTTGCGTGGATTTATGCAGAAAAACCCAACCAGTCAAGTAGACCGAAAGGACGAACTGGGAAAAGACCAATTTCTGCAACTTTTGGTCACACAGCTTAAATATCAAGATCCACTTGATCCGATGAAAAACGATGAGTTCATTGCTCAAACAGCTCAATTCAGTGCGATGGAGCAGATGCAACAAGTCAAAGAAAACATCGCCAAACAGAGTGTACTCTATCAACAAGTAGTTAACGCTTCAACCGTTCAATACATCGGTAAGTCAGTGCTAACACCCGGTAATAAGATTGAACTAACCGCGGGTAAGTCGGTCCAGTTTGGCGCTGACGTACCATCAGCGGCTAACTTGACGGTTAATATTAAGAACCGATTTGGACGGATTGTTGACACTTTGCATCTAAACACCAATAAAGCTGATCGATTAGACATCGAGTGGGATGGACATGATGCAGACAATCGTCCACTTCCCGATGGCACTTACAAATTTGAAATCCAAGGGGTCAATAGCTTAGGAGAAATGGTTTTACCTGTTGCTTTGACAAAAGGTAAAGTGGCTGGTATTTCCAATAAAGACGGTAAAACTATGTTATCGGTCGACGGTCGATTGGTTGATCCAAGTAAAGTCTTAGCTACAACTAACTAAATATAGTTCCAAAAAACGAACTTTTATTATTTTCATTTCTCACTCAGGGTGAACCGAAAAACTTGGCGTCATCAGAAACTGAGTGTACCTAGACAGGAGTAGAACAAATGTCAAAATCACTACTTAATGGGTTGGCCGGCATCCGTGCTCACCAAACCCAAATGGACGTGATTGGTAACAATATTGCTAACCTCAACACTGTTGGTTACAAAACAGCCCGTGCTACTTTTCAGGAAACTTTGAACCAAACCATTGCTCCCGCCCAACCTCCAACGGCAGGTATGGGTGGTGTCAACCCCAGTCAAATTGGTTTGGGTACTACTATTGGAGCAGTAAAGTCGATCTTTACCCAAGGTAACTTGCAAGAAACAGGGAGTACGACAGATCTGGCTATTCTGGGGAACGGTTTTTTTGTAGTCAGTAATGGGGACGACCGTTTCTTTTCCCGAAACGGCAACTTCCACTTCGATGGCAACGGAATGATAGTTAATAACCAAGGGATGGCAGTACAAGGTAAACAGTACGATGCTCGCGGTGTTGTATCAGGTGGTATTGGCTCTATGGAAATCCCCGCTGATAAAAAGATTCCTGCTCAAGACACAACCGAAGTAGAATTCAGTGGTAATCTTAACTCTGAGCAACGTGTGTTAGGCACTGTTACTCAGACTAAGCCTTTTATGGCTACGGCTGATGTAAGTGAGGACTTCAACGGATTATATGCTAATGGCACAGCTGAAACCTTTCTGCAATTAACTAGAGGAATGGACACTTTAACCGTAGGTTATGAGGATACTGTTGCTGGTACAACGGCTGTCGAAAAAACCTTTACCTATGGTATCGATTTTACCACAATTCAGGAATTGGTAAATGTAGTTAATGATCCTGCTAACGGCTTTAATACCTTTTTTACCGCAGTAGATCCTCCACCGCCAGAAGGCCAAATGAGATTTACAGCAGCAACTAATGGGGTTCGTCTAACTATGATTAGCGATACCAGTAGTGCACTTAACCAAGCGTTTGGTAACGTAGATGGGCGAGTGTTAATTACGGCTGGAGATATTGTTGATTCAGACGAGTTTGCTCATGTGGCAAAAGACACAGATAAGCTAGCTAAGTTGAGAAATGCTCAGGGAAACCGACTAGACCTACAAGCTAACGACTTAATCCAACTGAAATCGGCTACCATTGGTGGACATGAACTGAATGCTAGCCAAGTTTCAGTATTGCAGACAGATGGGGCTACGCCGGCAGATATTCCCATCACAGACGATACTACGCTTCAGGAGTTAAGAACGGGTTTGCAGAAAGCTCTATTTCAACGGGTGCGGAAAAATCCGGATGGCACCGATTTCGATGCAGCTGAGAAAGACCAAGTTACGCAACTCTATTCTGCTGAACCGGAGGAGATTGTTTCGATTGAACCTGATGGTTCAATCAAAATCAGTGGCGGTTTAGGTTTGGATCGTGAATTAGAAAAAGTTCAAATCGGAGCTGCCGACGGAACGGGAACAGAGCGGTCTAAGTTTGGTAGTAGTTTTAGTTTTTTTGATACTCAGAAAGCTCAAGACGTAACGCATATTATGTCAACTACAGTGTTTGATAATATGGGTCAAGCTCACGATCTGAATCTTAACTTTAAGAAAACGCGAGAAGCTGGTAAATGGAGTTGGGATGTAACCTTATCAGGTAACGAAAAAATTAAGAGTGGTGGATCGGGTACCATCCGTTTCAACGCTGATGGTTCACTACAAGCTTTCGAGTACGAACAAGGAGCAACTGCTCTGAGTTTTGATCCTGGCAATAATGCTGATTTTGTAGAAATTGAAATTGGGGTTGGAATGGAACAATCCTTTAACGGGATAACACACTTTGCTTCCGCTTCAACTACAACAGCAGTTGAACCCGATGGCTATCCACCGGGTAGTATCGAAACAATTGATATCGATGACAAAGGTCTAATTTCAGCTAATTTTGACAATGGCGAACGTAGACCAATGGCACAACTAGTTTTGGCCCAGTTCAATAACCCTGCAGGTTTGCTAAAAGTGCAAGATAGTATGTATACCGAATCGGTCAACTCTGGTGGGGCTATCGTTGGTGAACCAGGCATTACCGTCCAAGCCAAACTGGTCTCGAAAAAACTGGAACAGTCTAACGTCGATATTGCGGAGGAATTTGCCCGGCTAATTATGGCTCAACGTGGATTGCAGGCTAATTCTCGGGTAATTACCACTTCTGACGATATCATGAATGAACTTATTAACCTGAAACGATAATTCGTTTTACTTAATCCATTGCTATTGAATTAGCTAAAAAGACAGACTGCCAATATTAAGCATTTCGTTCGATGCGTAAGTTAGTATTGAGCAGTCTAATCAAGTGAGATGATTTTATGGATCTGGCAAGTATAATTGGATTCGTTTTAGTTCTGTTAGCCATTGTAATCACATGTTTATTCAGCTTTCACAGTGGTTGGAACTCACCCAAATGGGTTTCGGGGTTAGTTGATACCGCTAGTCTGATTTGTGTATTGGGCGGAATGGCAGGAGCGACTTTCATCACCTTCTCCATGGCCAATATGAGCAATTTTGGAAATATTATTGGGCAGGTTCTCAAGCCTCAAATGGAGTCAGATCAGTCAATTGAACTGATGAAAAAAATAATTGAGATTGGGACTGAAGCACGTCGTGGTGGTATCCTGTCTATTGAACCGTTAGTAGCTCAGATAGATGACCCTTTTCTACAAAAATCACTACAAATGGCCGTTGATGGCCGGGATGCTGACGAAATCCGCGATACATTGAGCGGTGAACTCACCTTTATGTCCAACCGACACGAAACAGGAGCCTCAATGTTTGATACCATGAACAAATATTGCCCTGCTTTTGGTATGATTGGCACACTCTTAGGTCTGATTGCTATGCTTGGCAATATGGGTGGTGCCGGCATGGATATTAGCGCCTTGACTGGCGGAATGGCGACTGCTTTGATTACTACACTCTACGGTTCTGTGTTTGCTAACTGTATTTTCGCCCCGATTTGTGACAACCTGAAATCCAAATCTAAAGCTGAGACAACCTATCGTGAAATCGCTATTGAAGGTGTGGCAATGGTTGCATCTAGTTCAGGTGCCCCAGCTATGCGTTCTCGTTTCCAGTCCTTTCTAGCACCACAAGACCAAGATCTATTGGACGCTTCATAAGGAGTTTCGATGGGAGTCCTAAAGTGTAGCAATTGTGCTGAAAAAAATGAGTATCCAGACGGTTCGCCAGAATGGATGACCACTTACTCAGATATGGTAACCTTGCTTCTAACTTTTTTTGTTTTAATGTTGGCTATGGCCACTTTTGACCCTATCAAATTCACTTCTGTTTCTGAAGCTTTTTCAAAGTCTTTTGGGTTGATGCCTTCTTTCGATAGTCCAATCAAGCGGAAACGCCAAAAACAACCGTTAAGAGAGAAATTCAATACTGAAGAGGAACGGATGCGAGGTATCGGATATCGTATGAAAAAGTCGTTTGCCAAGGGCGTGGTAGAGACTGATATCACCAAAGAAGGTTTGCGCATAACATTAAAATCCATTGGTGATAATAATGTTCAGTTTGTCTCAGGTGGTGCTGATCTTGGCCTTGAAATGGAAAAAATTTTGCATGCGCTGGCGAAAGAGATCAAAGAAGAAGAGCTCAAAGGGAATCGGATCATTATTTCCGGTCATACAGATCGGCATAAAGTTATGGGTGGGAAATATGGTGATAATTGGGGGCTATCGATGGCCCGAGCTAGAGCTGTTCAAAGATTTTTGATCGGACAAGTTGGTAATGACAATGAACCATACGTCAATGAAAAAAATACGGTCATTAGTGCCTATGCAGATACTGATCCTCTTGTGTCAGGACAAACGGCTACTGCCGATAAAAAAAATAGAAGAATTGAAATTTTCATTCGACATGAATATGAAAAAAACACAGAATCTACGAATTAAAGGTAATTTCCCTTTTCCAAAGCTCAATAGATTATTCTGGTCTTGTGGTGCAGTTTAGTCTGCGTTATA
>CAYVHK010000239.1:0-5777 GCA_964451145.1 uncultured bacterium
TGTTCCTTGCCGGCGGTAATCTATAGAGATTTGGCTTTCTTTCTCTAGTTCATCTACCCATTCTGGATAGCAGTTAGAACTGTCCAAGCCAAGCTTAAGTAACTCTGGTTCTTGTGTATGTGCCTCGGCCAATGGAGACAACATACCTGCTGCAGCCCAACTCGCACCACGACCTACTCGATTGCGCTCATAAAGTGTAACCTGACAACCTGATTTGGCTAATTTCCAACCAATTCCGAGACCGATTACACCTCCGCCGACGATAATAACACGCACCGCATACCCCATCGATTACGGGCCGAATGGTACATTAGCCATTCAAACAAAGTCAAGGTTGAGACAGGGGAAAAAATATTGTAGCTACATTTCTCTAAACTAAATAATTAGCTTTAAGGAGAACGACCAGTTTTTTTATTTCTTCGATGATTTGGCGCTCTTTTTTGGCCATAACGTCAAGGATAGAATCGGATGCATCACTATCGTGATATCCTGTCCTTAAACGATTGGGATTATCCAACCCCAAATAGCGAATCGACAAGAGGTGTTCTGCTTGTTGAATAGATTCTTTCCCATCCAAAATTTGTCCTCGATTTTTCGTTTGGTAACTAACAACATAACAACGGCCTGTTTTTTGATTAACCACTGTATAGCCAGCTTGACTAATCGACTCATTCCAACAATTCTCAAATCCGTTAATGGGAATGCGTTCTCTTAATTCTTGAGCTGACCTTAGTAAGGAATCTTGTTCAATTGGACTTCGAACCACTGTAATATCATCCTCAGGTGTTCGATGAGAAGCCAAACTTTGTGTCAGATAGACATTGTCCAAGGTGTAAATAACTCCATTTTTAAGCCCTTTGGCTAAGTTTAGATGGCGCTCAGAAATTTCAGTATCAAATGGATGAAGTTGATAGAGGGAACTCTTAATAAACATGGCTCGTAGTTGTTTGCGAGAATCAATACTAGACATTCGATTCTGAGATATTGGAACTTCCACGATTAACTGATATCCAACTAGCAGATCTTTCACCAGACCAAGTGCCGATTCTTTTGCTTGAGCAAGGCAGGTCAACCCTGTCTGACTTTTCGAGATAAGTCGACTGATTAGATATTTCCGCCGGAGCAGTTTGATCTGTTGTGAAAGCGATTTGAATATTGGTAGTGGAAGATGATCGACGAGAATCTTGTGCTCCCATCGGTTACCTCGTTCATGTGTGAGAATTTGCAGCTGTTGTATCTGTCCTTCAGAACGAATATAGCCGAGAGTTGTGAAGGGGTCGAAAGTCGTTCGATAACCATCTATCTCTGAACCAGTTAAAACGCAATCGCGTCGCTCATAACGAGAGTAGAGACCAAATTGGAATTCAACTGCACCAAATGGTTCTATGGCTTCCAGCAGGTCACGGGCAAATTCATTACCACTCGGATATTGGCTAAAAATAGACTCAGTTTTTTTTGGCTCGTTGAGTGCATCAAGAAAACGACCGATAGGAATTCCACTTTGACTTTTAGTAGTACCAAAAACCTTGGTTTTGCTTTTAAAAGGAGGTTGTTTCAAAAAGAGGTCTCGTTGTGCAGACAGGTGGTGGGCTGGGTCTGCCGATAAGTTATCGATAGTCGGTGCATCGCCGAAAAATTCTCCTAAAAGATCATGATTAGAGCCCGAAACTATATCAGCCCCCCTCTTCAGTTCAGCAAACTGAACTAAATCGTCAGCTTGATAGCAGAGCGGTGCACTTGAAGACAAGTTATCGTAATTACTCCTATTGAAACGGATACGCGGCTTAATTCGCATGACTGGAATTAAGCCATAGTTTTTGAGCAAGGCATAAAGGGTAACGGTATAGGACTCGTCGTGGAGTTTTTGCGTCAAAATAGCTGGTCCATTGTGTTCTTGAATCAGATGAGATTGAACCATTTCACTATCATTAGAAAATATTATCATTCGGTGTTCTTCCCGACTATTGTCGACCATTACTTGCTCCTTGTTTTACCGAATCCTATTTCAATGCCTGCTGATATTTTATTGCGTTGGTAGCTCTTTAGGTTGCCATAGCTGAACCAATTGACCTCGACTTCTATCACTTAGGCACAAGATCTGTGGCCAATTATCTATGGATAAACATACTTGAGCCAAAGCCGCCGTCGACATAGTTTTATGGCAACCGGTAAGCTCATTTATTAGCAGTTCTAACCCCGGGTTATGCCCAATTACCATTACCCGCTGATATTCATCTGACAAATCAGACAATTTGGATGAGTAGACCTGAGGTGTTGCTAGATACAATTGGCTAACCTTTTTGATCTCCTGATTATATTGGCTCGATTGTGCAATGAGGATCGCCGTTTCCCTAGCTCTCTTAGCAGTTGAAGTTAATATTTATTCCGGTACCTATTGTTGTTTTCTAAGCATCTGTCCCATTTGAGTGGCGGTTCTTTGACCCCGTTTATTCAATGGCCGATCATGATCAGGAAGCAGTGGATCCGCCCAACTAGATTTAGCGTGTCGTAAAATCAGAACAGTTTTCATAGCAGATGTCGCTTTTTCAAATCATACTTGAATAAGCTTGTTTTTTCAACCTGCTTATTCAAGTATAATACTGCTTACACAGATACCAAATAACCAAAAACTATTTAAATTAGCAGATCTTATCTGAGGGTTTTATTTGACATTGTCTTCTGTCTGTTGTAGCCTATGCACCATTAGTTTATCATCGGCTATTTAGGCGAGCTTAATGAAGAACGACTTTAACCCAACCGAAATCTTGGATTCGCTTCAACCAGATCTTAATCAATTCTCAGGCAAACATTTAGTCTGGGTTGTTGTAGTTGGTTTAGTCTTATATGGCCTAGCAACTTCCGTTTACACCATTCCTGAAGACTCTCGGGCAGTTGTCTTACGTTTCGGACAAGCGATTGAACAAAAAGAGTCCGGTTTACATTTTAAATTACCTTTCGGTATTGATCGTCAATATCCAGTTCCTGTGAAACGAATATTCAAGGAAGAGTTTGGCTTTCGTACACTTCAAGCCTCTATCACTACACAATATGATAGTCGGGATTATCCGAGTGAATCTTTGATGTTGACAGGGGACTTGAACATCGCTGATGTGGAGTGGGTAGTTCAGTATAAAATTTCTGATCCACAATTGTATCTGTTTTCCATTCGTAGCCCTGAGCAAGCTCTACGGGATTTGGCTGAGTCAATGATGCGATTGGTAGTCGGTGATCGAACAGTAACTGAAGTGTTAACTATTGGCCGTGGTGAAATTACACTAGAAGTGGAAACGAAACTGCAGGATCTGTTGGAAATCTATCAAACTGGCCTGAGGGTCGAAAGTGTAACTTTACAAGATGTGAATCCACCCGATGCAGTCAAACCAGCTTTTAACTCAGTAAACGAATCGAAACAGCAAAGAGAACAAGTCATCAACGAAGCACGTAAAGGCTATAATACCGCTGTTCCAAAAGCTACCGGGTTGGCACAGAAATTAATCAATGAAGCCGAGGGATATGCACTGAAACGAGTTAACGAAGCTCGTGGGGATGCAGATCGTTTTATGTCAATCCTTAATGCTTATCAAACTGCAAAAGAAGTCACCCGCCGACGTTTGTATCTGGAGACAATGAGTCAAGTTCTACCAACAGTAGATGAAGTATACGTTATCGATGATAAATCCAGTGCACCACTGCCAATTTTACAATTAGGACTAAAAGGGAAATAGCTATGGAAAAACTGCTAGTGATTCTTGCTATTCTGCTTCTGCTTGTAATTCCAACTGTGACTAGTACTTTTTATACAGTTAAAGAAGGTGAGCAGGTGATTATTACCGAGTTTGGCCGAGCTGTTGGCCAACCAATCACACGAGCAGGCCTGCACTATAAAAAACCATTTATCCAAAATGTTGTTTCTTTTAGCAAGCGAATCCTAGAATGGAATGGCTTACCTAACGAAATTACCACTAAAGACAAACGCTTCATTTGGGTTGATACCACGGCTCGATGGCAGATCGTAGATGCGTTGGCTTTCTATCGTTCCCAAAGAAATGAAGATATTGCACAATCTCGTTTGGATGACATTATTGATTCCGCCACACGGGACCTAATTACAGGACAACTGCTTATAGAGGTTGTTCGCAACACCAACCGCATATTGAGTTTGGATTTGTCACGATTGGCACAGGAAGATCAAGATGCTTCAATTCCAACAGAGGAAATTCAGGTAGGGCGAGAGCAAGTCACACAAATGGTATTAGAAAAAGCCAATCAGAAATTGTCTGATGAATTTGGTATTCAATTGGTAGATGTAAGAATTAAACGAATCAATTATGTTGAGGAAGTTCAACAAAAGGTTTTTTCTCGTATGATTTCCGAGCGCAAGCAAATTGCGGCCAAATACGAATCTGAAGGGGAAGGTGAAGCGGCTAACATCCAAGGTGAAATGCAAAAAGAGTTAGAACAGATTCAGTCAGAAGCCTATAAAAAGGCGGAACAAATTAAGGGGCAAGCCGATGCAGAAGCTAT
This sequence comes from uncultured bacterium, assembly GCA_964451145.1. Classification (GTDB taxonomy): domain Bacteria; phylum Poribacteria; class WGA-4E; order WGA-4E; family UBA9662; genus TMED15. Next base: position 4,525 of record CAYVHK010000239.1, read on the forward strand.
TGGTATCTACGCTGCTGCTCATAATCAAGACCCTGAATTTTACGCTTTTTTACAGACTTTGGAGACATACACGAAAACCGTTGGTAGCAATTCTAAATTGTATATTTCCACAGACAGCGACCTCTACCAATACCTAAAAACGGTCGAAATGACCAAGCGGTAAAAAATGGTCGCAACCAACTAGCAAACAGACTAATGTGGGAACATCTAATTCTCACCGCCACTAACTCCGCTCAAGCGATTGTTTTCGAAAGCCAATTGGCGCGGCTCCGTCGAGCCAAAATTTTGGCTCCGGAAACTCAAACACTGGTTGTATCCGATCCCGATGGTCAAAGAATTGGTAGTGGTGGGGCCACTCTTAATGCCTTGTCCACGTGTTTCCCCAACGGTATCAATCCTGCTCAAAAGACCTTGATTCTCCACGCCGGTGGAGATAGTCAGCGAATCCCACACCAGAGCCTGCTGGGAAAATTGTTTGCTCCGTTGTCAGTCCCTGATTTTTCAGTATTTGAATCCATTTATAAAGTCTTAAACCAGATTGGTCAACAGTTGGATTGTGGTATTGTGGTAGCTTGTGGTGATACGCCGCTTCGGTTTTCTAGTATACCCCAACTTCCATCCCAAAAATTCGATGTTCTGGGAATCGGTTATTGGGGAGACCTCGCTTTGGGAACACAACATGGAGTTTACCAATTTGAAGTATCTAAGTTTACAAGAAACGAATTATTACCTAAAGTTGAACGGGTTTGGCAAAAAGCTCCAATCGATAGACTAAAACAGTTTTCCAACACCGATCAGCGCATAGCTGTTGATACAGGTATTTTGATTTTTCAGGATCAAGCCATTGATAGATGGCAAAAGTGGATTAACCAAATTGAACCAGATTCTTTTTGGGATCTATACAACCAATTTCTGCCTGAGTTTGTAGAGGATCCATCCATCAATTTTCGACTATGGACACCAAAGCAATTGCAGTTTTTTCATTCGGGAACAACTCGTCAATACTTTGACTTGATTGGTAATTCATCCAAGATAATTAACTTTATCGTTCCTTTGATTAAGCCTACCAATAGCTGGGTAAAAATCGCTTACGCGACCGATGACAACCCCAAAAAAATTGGGGATCAAGCTACTATTTTTGGTCAATCAATCTATCAATGGCTAAATCGAAACCATCATTCGACCTGTAGTATCTGGCCAAATCAGATTGATAGATCCTTATGGAATGCTCAGCTGTTTCCAATTCGTGAGGG
>CAYVHK010000240.1:0-1487 GCA_964451145.1 uncultured bacterium
GAATGTCATCCAGTAGCCGCTACTGGCATTAAAAAAGCCATTGCCAAAGGAAGCAAATTAATCGTCGCTGACCCTCGGCGAATCGGGTTGGCAGATCTATCAGATTTGTATCTTCCACTTCGAGTCGGTTCTGATGTAGCATTGTTACTAGCCATGGCACATGTTATCGAAAGAGAAGGTTTAGCTAACAATGACTTCATTCAGAAACGTACTGATGGAAGTCAAGAGTTTTTGAATCATATCGAATCTTTCACGCCACAATGGGCATCTACCATTACTGGTCTGAACCCAGCAGATATTGAAACAGCCGCCATTTTGTATGCTTCTGCCAATCGATCCGCAATTTACTATACACTCGGGATTACTGAACATATCTGTGGAGTAGATAATGTCCAAAGCTTGTCAAACTTGGCTCTAATGACTGGGCACATCGGGCGAGAGGGAACCGGCCTGAATCCCATGCGTGGACAAAACAATATTCAAGGGGCTGGGGACAGTGGGGCTTTGCCCAATAACTATCCTGGTTTTCAATCGGTGTTAGATCCCGATCATCAGGCTAAATTCCAAAAACAATATGGTCGAAAGATAGATTTGGAACGGGGAATCACAAAAGTAACGGCCTTAAATCAGTGTGGCGACCAAATTCGGGCCATGCTGATTAATGGTGAAAATACGTTAATATCAGACCCTGACCGGCACCATTGCCAACAAGCTTTGGAAAGCCTAGATCATTTGGTGGTGATCGACATTTTTTTGACTGAGACAGCTGAATTAGCGGACGTCGTTCTTCCGGCTACTGCCTTCGCCGAAACTGATGGTACGGCTACCAATACCGAGCGTCGCGTCCAGCGCTTGCGAGCAGCAGTTTCTCCACCTGACATGGCCAAGCCAGATTGGTGGATTATAACCCAGATAGCTCAGCGGCTGGGTATTGCCAATTTTGACTATCAGCATCCAAAAACAATTTTTAACGAACTTTGTCGTCTGTCACCGGTTTACGCTGGGCTGAATTGGGAACGGATTGAAAATGGTCAATATCAGTGGCCGGTACCTGAAGTTGATCATCCTGGTACGCCAATTTTACATCAGGGCGAATTTACTAATGGGCGTGGGATTTTTACGATCACCAATTATCGCGACCCACATGAAACCATTAGTGATGACTATCCTGTTTGGCTGACAACTGGCCGTCGGCTAACATCTTATCATACCCGTACCCAAACTGGTCGTTCTGCAGGTATCGAGTACCTACTGGCTGAAGAGGCCCTGGAAGTTCATCCTGATGATGTACGAAAATGGGAATTAATTGACGGTGGCTGGTGTCAGTTATCCAGCTCAAAAGGGAGAGTTAAAATTCGAGTGCACGCAACGGAAAAATCTCCCCCAGGTACTGTTTTTGCTAGTTTCAGCTTTAGTGAGGTGCCAATTAACATTCTTACAGGTGCTGGTTATGATCCGATTACCGAAACTGCAGAATTGAAAGTCTG
>CAYVHK010000240.1:1587-5725 GCA_964451145.1 uncultured bacterium
CCTTGATTAGTTATGACATTTTCAGAATCTAATTCTAAGTATCTGCTCACCCTTGAACCTATTCTACTTTTCCGCTATCATACCTTCGCGTTTTCAAAATAATACCCAATGCGTCATTCCAGTCAAATTAAGCGAAAAATTTGGTCAATTAGAGCCGGAAATGAGTTTCATCAATCAGTCACTAAAACTGATTCCATTGCCATGGAGGAGCCATTAGAGATTCAGCTACAAATCGGGGGAGAAGTGCGAACCGTTGCAATTACCATGCGTACACCAGGCCACGACTACGAACTGACAGCAGGTTTTCTGTTTAGTGAAGGTATCCTTAAGCATCGGCAAGATTTTTCAGACATGCGCTATTGCTTAGACCAAAACAGTACCAATAAGCAAGAATATAACCAACTGATTATTACTCTCCGTGCTGGTAATTTAAGCCAACTACCACAGCTCGAGAGACACTTTTTCACTAACAGTGCTTGTGGTGTTTGTGGTCGTACCATGATCGAACATTTACAGCGTCGGCATAAAACCTTATTCACCGATTTGGCGTCCACATTAACCATTCCGTCGGATACCATCCAGTCCTTGGCTCCATCTCTTCGAGCGTCACAAAAAATATTCGATAGGACCGGTGGTCTTCATGCCGCCGCATTATTTTCTGCTGATGGTGAAGTAATTGTAGTGAGAGAGGACATAGGCCGACACAATGCCTTGGATAAATTACTCGGTTGGGGCTTACTTAACGATCAACTTTTTTTCGAGCAACACATTCTGATGGTTAGTGGGCGAGCTAGTTTTGAATTGTTACAAAAATGTGCTGTTGCCCGTGTACCGATTTTTTGTGCTATTTCTGCTCCTAGCAGTCTGGCCGTTTCATTGGCCGAACAGTTTGGAATTACTTTGATTGGTTTCCTAAGAGACGAAAGATATAATATCTATACATACCCCGAACGCATTACCAATATTCAGTAATAAAAGATTAGAGGAATAAGTATGAAAACAACGACTGAACCTATACGGGTGCGTTTTGCTCCTTCACCCACGGGCTACCTACACATTGGCGGTGCCCGCACTGCTTTATTTAATTGGCTGTTTGCCAAACGCTACAATGGTACCTTTGTTCTGCGTATTGATGATACTGATGAACAACGGTCTACCGTAGCATCAATGCGAGAGATTTACGAGTCCTTAAATTGGCTCGGTTTAGAATGGGACGAAGGAGAACAAGTCGGTGGTAATTACGCTCCTTATACTCAATCTGAACGTGGTTCAATTTACCAAAAATATATTCAAAAATTGATTGAATCTGGCAGTGCCTATTATTGTTATTGCACCCCCGACGAATTGGCCCAAATGCGTCAACTAGCACAGGATGAAAATCGGCTGCCCCATTACAACCGAAAATGCCTACAGTTAACAACAACAGAGCAGAAACTAATGGTCGGCCAAGGTCGAAAACCAGTTGTTCGATTCAAAGTGCCGAACCAAACGGTGATCTTCGAAGACCTAATTTTAGGCCAAATCTCTACTGAATCTAATACTTTGCAAGATGAAGTAATTGTCAAATCCAATGGTTCTCCACTTTATAATTTAACTTCAATCATAGACGACCATGAAATGAAAATTACCCATGTTATACGTGGTGTTGATCATCTCTCCAACACGCCTAAACAAATTTTGCTGGCACAATCACTGGGATTGCATACGCCCCATTTTGCTCATTTACCCATGGTTTTGGGCAGTAGCAAAGGCGAAAAATTGAGTAAGCGACATGGAGCTACTTCAATCGATCAGTACTGTCAAGATGGTTATCTTCCGCAAGCTATGGTCAATTTTTTGGTCAGGTTGGGTTGGTCTCTTGACGATGTTACTGAAATTTTTTCGACCGATAAATTAATTCAAAATTTCAGCCTTGATCGAGTCGGTAAAAGTGGTAGTGTATTTGATATCAAAAAATTACAATGGCTAAATAGCCACTATATCAATCAATTAACTATTCAGGATCGAACATCAGCAATCGTCCCTTTCTTACAATCTGCTTGCTTGATTGATTCGACCGAACTAGAAATAAACCGACTAGAACAAATTGTTTCAGTTATTGGAGATCGGCTAACCACTCTGGCTGATATAAAAGATCAGGCTTATCATTTTTTTTGTGCCGATTTCACCTATGATCCAAAGGGAATCAAAAAATGGTTAACCAAAAACGATCCGATTAGTCTATTGCAAACACTTCATAATGCAGTAGCCGAAATTAGTATCTTTACTGAAAAGTCAGTTGAAACGACAATTTGGTCAGTGGTAGATAATTTAGGCATCAAAAAGGTTGAAGGTCTACAACCAATCAGAATAGCACTTTCTGGCACAACTAGTGGCCCTAGTTTGTTTGAGATGGTAGTTTTGATTGGCCAAGCCGAAACACTTAAACGAATCAAACGGTTAATTAACTATTTGAGCAAGGGAGAAGATTAGTTTGGATAGTATACTCAACTTGCAACTCTCACTTTTTGCTTCAGCTGGACACGGTGAATCATCGTGGATTCATCAATTCTTTGGAGAATGGCATACTCTTCTACTTCTAGTTGTTATTGCAATTACACTGTATATTTTGGGCACAGGAGCAGATATTCTAGTTGAGGAAGCCGTTAACTTATCCACTCGCTGGGGAGTGCCGAAAGTGATGATCGGAGCCACCATTGTCAGTTTGGGAACGACCATGCCAGAGGCCGCAGTTTCGGTGTTAGCGGCTTTTAAAGGTAGTCCTGACTTAGCTTTGGGCAATGCTGTCGGATCTATTATCTGTGATACTGGTCTAATTTTAGGTTTGGCAACCCTAATTTCACCTTTGCCTTTAGACCGAAAAATTGTTAATCGTCAGGGCTGGATTCAAGTTGGTGCTGGATTCATTCTGATTTTGGGCTGTATCCCGTATAGCAATATTGGAGCTGTACTAGAAACTGGAGGTAAATTTCCACAGTGGATTGGATTTTCTTTTTTATTTTTGTTGGTTGTTTATCTCTGGTTGTCGGTAAAATGGTCGACAGGCGATGAAAGTCCTGCAGAAGATGAAGTTAATGCTGAAAGCACTTTTATTGCACTGATAAAACTCGTTGGAGGTATGGTGATGGTGGTTGGTTCAGCACACTTCCTGATTCCAGCAGTTGAGATTATTGCTCACCGTTTACATATTCCACAAAGCATTATTGCTGCTACATTGGTTGCTTTTGGCACTTCATTGCCGGAATTGGTAACTGCTGTGACTGCTGCTCGAAAAGGGCAAGGCGAACTAGCAATTGGTAACATTATTGGAGCCGACATTCTAAACGTTTTGTTTGTTGCTGGTGCAGCGGCGGCTGTTACACCTCAAGGCCTACCGGCTGATAGACAGTTTTTTATTCTACAGTTTCCGGCTATGATCACAGTTTTAATTGTTTTCCGTTTAGGTATTAGTTTGTCTAGGGAAACACTAAAACGGTCTTTTGGTTTGGTCTTGTTGGCAACATATCTGGCAGTCACTGTTTTGAGCTATATCGTTGGTTCACAGGGGTGAAATCTGGAACTGACTTGTACATCCCAGCGTATTATGAAACTAAAGTGGGTAAAAAGGAATTTATAAATGCGTGGGAAATATACCTTTACCGTTTCATGTCTAAAAGTGGCCGATGATCTTTGGGGATTAGAATTTCTATCATTGGACGACCCAATACCAACTGATGTTATTCAATTCGACGACCTGACTGAACCCTTGACCGATAAACCGGTCGTTTTTCAAGATGCCGACCCCATTTCTTATTTTCGACGTTTGACACAAGACGTCCCGACATTTCTTCATGGTTATCATGCTCGTCTTTTGAACCAAATTCGATCACGTCTTGCAAGTTTGGAGACCGGCAAGTGTCTATATACCAAAGTAAGTTACTTGAATAGTGGTTCTAGAATCAACGCCTATAACTACGAAATTATTTTAGCCAAAGAAGAAGCCGACCAAGCATTGCCAGGTGTCGCACCTAGTATTGTGGCTCCTTCCCATAAACTATCAGTAATCAATGTCGCTGACAAATCAGAGGGACCTACTAATTCGATTGATCAAGTAAAGGATAGTCAAATATTACAACAACAGCTAGCGCAATTACGGGTA
>CAYVHK010000241.1:0-5708 GCA_964451145.1 uncultured bacterium
TCATCTCCAGTACAATCAGCAATGTAATGGCAAATTACTCCCAAATGAAAGTTGATTCAGTCAATGATATTATCTAGAACCAGCACACCTTCTATACCAATATTAGTATTTGTTAAATCTTTTTTCAGCCTGACTAAACCAGGTTTGGTAGCAATGATTTTAGTTACTACTTTGGCTGGATTTTTTTTAACACCAATTCCGGTAAATTACTGGACGTTGATCCAAACATTGATTGGAACTGCACTTTCAGCTGGCGGCACTTTGGCACTTAACCAATATATCGAACGACACAGCGACGCATTGATGAACCGAACCGCCAGAAGGCCAATCCCTGCCGGTCGGCTTTCTTCTGATAAAGCTTTAATTTTTGGTTTAGCCATCTCTGTTAGTGGGGTTGTTTACCTTGCTATCGCTGTTAATCAGCTAACCGCTATAATTATTCTCGCTATTCACTTCTCTTATTTATTCATCTACACTCCACTAAAACAGAAATCGCCTATTAGCACTTTTCTGGGAGCTATTCCTGGAGCCCTACCGCCAGTTGTTGGTTGGTGTGCTTCTACTGGTCAACTTGACTTGGGAGCTGTTGTTTTATTTGCTATTTTGTTTTGGTGGCAATTGCCTCACTCACTATCCATTGCCTGGTTATATCGAGATGAATATGCTCAGGCCGGATTTAAACTTTTACCCATTGTTCAACCCAGTGGCAAAAGCACTACTTTTCATATTTGGTTTCAAACTCTGATTCTTCTGTTTGTGGGTTTGTTACCAGCGCTTCCTTTCGTCCAGCTTGCTAGTTATCGTTACTTTTTTGTAGCATTAATCGCAGGTCTTGTATTTTTAGGATTAGGCTTGTCTTTAGCTCGATCGCCATCTCAGTTAGCTGCTAGGCGAGTTTTGTCAGCATCACTAGTCTATCTCCCTTTAATTTTAGCGGCAATGATCGCAGACCAAATTTTCTAACATAAATTGATTTTTAACAACACCCGTTCTATTGTAATAGTCCTTTTTCTCGTTAGTTTCCTAGCAATTCTTTTTCTAGTTTGGCTTATTTATTTCAAGGCAGAAGTAGAAACAGAATTGCCTTTCATTCAGTATTTGTCAATTGTTAATGCAATTTTAAATGGTTCAAGTGCGATTTGCATACTTTTGGGCATTCGCTCAATTCAAAAAAGACAAACACAAAGTCATCAAAAATTTATGTTGACAGCCTTTTTTTTGTCTTCACTGTTTTTAGTTTCTTACATTATCTACCATCACTTTTATGGAGATACAACATTTCAAGGTCAAGGCCTGATTCGTCCTATTTACTTTTTTATTTTAGTTTCGCACATCCTTTTATCTGTAATAGCATTACCAATCGTCTTAATAACCTTTGCTTTCGCTTTTCTATCCAAATTTGCTTTGCATCGCCAAATTGCCCGTTACACCTTCCCAATTTGGTTATATGTTTCTATCACTGGTGTATTAGTCTACTTGATCCTCAACCATTTTCCTGTTTCAACAGAGTTAACGAATCTGATGGAAACTGAGTATAAATTAAAAAGGAATATAAAATAATTAAAACATGAAAGATAGAAAAACACTCGATATCCGAGAAGTTGGTGCTCTGGTAGATGGAGAACTACAAGTCTCTAACAGACGTCTGTTTCTCCAATTGCATGCCTTTACGGGCTGTAACGATCTAGAACCTCTTTTGCCAGCCTTATCAGATTTTGATTGCGTATTGTATGAAGATTTAAACCATCCAAATGGAATCGGTATTGTTATCGCAACAGAAGATCCTATTGATATAGTAGTGAAGGTTCGTAAGGCTTTTTCCCAAGATTGCTTTCGTCGATTAACCTACCGACCTGAAATGAACATGATCGGACGAACTTATGCTTCTGGGCGAGAAATGGCGTTAGAAGATTGGCTACTCAAGAAACCAATTCGCAATTTAATGAATCCTGATTTCCCTTGGGCAATTTGGTATCCGCTCCGCCGAAAACCCAATTTTTATTTGATGGAACATCGTCAGCGTGGGCCCATTTTAGCAGAACACGGTATGATAGGTCAGTCATACGCAAGCCAAAGCCTAGCCGCTGACATTCGTTTAGCCTCTTTTGGCCTAGATACGAATGACAACGAGTTTGTTATTGGCTTAGTTGGTCCCGAACTACATCCACTCTCTCGTTTGATTCAGGATATGAGAGGCACGCAACAAACAGCAGAATATATTGATTCACTAGGACCATTTTTTGTTGGGCACGTTTTTTGGCGCTCCAATCAATTATCCAATTAGATTGGACGATTAGAATATTGCAACATGAAACTAATACCAGAACAAATCGATCATTACCGCCAAAATGGATATGTAGTAGTGAAAAAGCTGATTCCTCCATTGGAGTGTCAGGAATTTGTTCATCATGCTGAAGCCCTTAGTAGAGGAAACAAAAGCATAATGGGATTTCACCCAAAAAACAATTACAGCCGTCGGGTTTTTAACCTACACCTTTACGATCCACTAACTTTACGATATTTAATTCACCCTAATCTGAAAAAAACCTTTGGCGAATTGCCTCGGTCAACCAGTTGCAGGCATTCAAATAATGCACTTTTTCCATGGCTCTGAACAACCTTTGCATCAAGACCAATGCTATTTGCCCGACTGTATGTCTGCTTCGATTGCTATGGTAGACATTACCGAAAATAATGGTCCGCTCTGTGTCCAATCTGGTTCTCATCGCGGCCGATTAGTTGCCTAAGCTGATGTGACAATGAATTTATTAGCTGATGAAACTTATGAGCAACAACAGATTAACCGCTATTTTCCTGAGATTGCTAGGTTGGCCTTGGTCAACCGTACCAAATTAAAATCTATATTGGTTGATCAAGGTGATGTCATTCTATTTGACGGACGATTGATTAATGGTGGAGCACCTATCAAAGATACCAATTGCCGTCGTTACGCATCAGCCTGCCATTACATTCCATCTGAATCAAAAACTGGAGATCGGGATTGGACTTGTATTAACTTCGATGGGCAACAACGCATTAAGTACACAATTCCATGAAAAAAATTCCAGCTATTACTGCAAAAGAACTTTATACTTACTTTGTGTCTCCAGTAGCCTATTTTGTGCTGATTATCTTTTGTGGTCTGTCCGGATTCTTTTTTTATGCCATTTTATTACGTGCCATTGTACGTCAGGAACTCAGCACAGCCGTGATGCAAGTTTTGTTCCGAAATTACCTGAGTGTAACCTTACTCTTTTTTGCTCCTGCTATGACCATGCGGCTTTTTTCTGAGGAAAAGAAATCGGGTACTATCGAACTATTAATGACATCGCCGATCAGAGATATCGAAATCGTTTTGGGCAAATACTTGGCTAGCCTGATTCTTTATCTATTGATGCTGGCGCTAACTCTCTTTTTGCCTTTATTGATTCAGCCTTTTGGAAAACCCGATTATGGACAAATTGCAAGCGGGTATTTGGGGATTACACTACTTGGAGCAGCTTTTTTATCTTTCGGCCTGATGGTTTCTTCCATGTGTCGAAATCAAATCGTATCGGCTTTGACCAGTTTTGGCGTTCTGTTAATATTGTGGATTGTTAGCTCCTTTTCGGATCGAACCGGTATTACCAGCCAAGTCTTGAAGTACATTTCGCCAGTTACCCATCTTGATGATTTTGCTCGTGGTGTTTTGTCTATTAGAGATTCTATTTACTATTTCAGTTTCATTGTGGTTTGTTTATTCTGTACTGTCAAATCAGTAGAATCTGCCAAGTGGAGATAAATGATGAAACGGAAAATTGGTACTTTATGTGGTTTCATCGTTATTAGTCTTTTTTTTCCGTTGTTGGCTAGTTTACTATTGCGTAATTCGTTTCTTTTCTGGGTCTTGTTGGTTTTGGAGGTCATCTGCTTATTCATTTTCTGTATTTTTCGTTTCCAAGATCTGGCTGTAGTGTTGCAAAGCCGCCAGACACGATATGGTACGAATGTTTCAATCAGTATCTTATCGGTTTTCGGCCTAGCAATTTGTATCAACTTGATCGTTTTAAAGCGTTTTGATCATGCTATCGACCTAACGGGTGAAAAATGGTACACCTTATCACCACAAACGCAGAAGGTTCTAAACCAACTAAACCAACCGATTCAGATTAAGGCCTTTTTTAGTCAAAACCCGTCTAGTGAAAGAGAAAAGCGGGATTATGACCGAGCCAAAGAACTGCTAAAAATGTATCAGCGAACGTCCGCCAAAATTAGCGTTTCCTTTGTAGATACTTTCACTGAACTACAGACAGTTGAACTATACGAGATTCGGAACAATGGTACATTGGTTTTTGAAACTAAAAGTAATCAACGACGTGAATTCGTCACGACAGTTGATGAGCAAAAATTTACCAGTGCAATCTTGAAAATTATTCGTAATAATGACCAACGAATTTACTTCTTAATTGGGCATGGTGAACGTTCAACTGACGATTTTTCTATTCAAGGTTATAACCAAGCCAAAGAAGAATTAGAAAAACAAAATTATGTTGTTTTGGATTTGTCATTAACCAATCAGAAGAGGGTGCCTCATGATTGTTCGGCTTTGATTGTTACTGATCCTAAACGACCTTTATTAGAGTATGAACTTCAGGCTATTCAACGTTATATGAACCGAAGCGGAAAAATAATGTTGATGCTTGACCCTACCACATCGGAACAGAAAGATCCAAATCAAGGCTTGATTGACTTACTCGCAGGTTGGGGCATTCAAGTTAACAACGACTATGTGGTTGTATTAGATCGACGTTTTTTTTCCGCTTATAGTGGTCCTGCAACACCGGTTTTAATGAATTTTGAATTCCATCCAATTACGCAGCACTTGCTTAACCCAACGGTGTTTTTTCAACTAACCCGCTCTATCCTGCCGAATACAAAACAACTGAAAAAAAAGATTACAGTTCAACCTTTAGCCAAATTGCCCGATTTTAATAGTACCGTTTGCTGGGGTGAAACCACACAATTCTCTTGGCAAGAAGCCAAATATGACCCAAGTCAAGATATATCAGGCCCAATTTCCGTGGCAGTTGTGGCCGAATCAGATGCTAACACTCGCATTGTAGCAATTGGTGATGCCGATTTTGCTTCTAACCAATTTTTTGCCAATACTAATGGCGGAGAATTATTTTTGGGTTGTGTTGGCTGGTTGACCATGGAGGGTGATTTAATATCAATTCGGCCAGTCGATCCTCGTTCTCGTAGCCTGCGAAATATTACCGCCAGTGAACAGATTCTAGTTCAGCTAGTGTCAGTTTTCCTACTACCATTTCTAATTTCAATGATCGGTATTGTCGTTTGGTGGAGGCGTCGCTAGTTTAAATACTCACAAAACCACACGGTTTTTGGTTGGAAAACTGAATAAGTTCGGTTATAATGTCGCTAGCGAATTCTTGGATGCAGGCTTTCTGGCCAAAGGAAATTTTTAAGTGTCTACTCATACCAGCACATTAATGCCGACTAGGAACTTAGGTCGACAAATGCGGCCTCCTGCTACACATACGACTAATCGTAGCGCTAATAAACCGCTAGGCAAACGAAATTTGACTGAGAAAGCTAACCAAATTGGCAAACGGAAAGGGCAAAAAATTGCCACAAAAAAAATGCAAGTAGCCCGCATTCAACGTAGCCGTCAACTCCAACTAACACGACGGTCTCACAACGTTGATACG
>CAYVHK010000242.1:0-589 GCA_964451145.1 uncultured bacterium
TTCAATGGGTGCTAACAATTTAGATGTCGATGGTAGTTTAAAAATAACCAAAACTAGTGGTGACCTTGATGCAGTAGAATCTTGGCCACAACTGTCATCTTCTGGGCAATCAAATATTGCCGGTAACGTAGAGCTAAAAAAAGTACGGTTTGATGCAGATAAAGTTACTTTTGATGGAGCCGATAATCAATCTGTAGATTTTAATGGTACTGACTTGGATGATGAAACAAATACTGTCCAAAATGAGTCTGGAACAGTAAAGTTGGAATGCGATCAATCATTGAATGTTAAAATACTGAAAATTTATTCAAATACGACTCTTAGTGACGTGACTGGCCTAACAGTCACTGAAACTATGCAAGTCATTGCCGATAACTCTAAGGATGTTCTACTAGACGCTGGAGGTTCTAATTTCACAAGTGTCAAATCTTTGGAAATAAAGGCTGGCGCTGGTAGTGGTGGTGCTACTGTTTCGGCAATGGGAACTGTCATAAGTGTTGAAGAGTTAAGAATTACATCGGAAGGTACAAATACTGGAACGGCAACATTAGACTTTGGCGACAACGGAATGACTGTCAAGAACATTACC
>CAYVHK010000242.1:599-5705 GCA_964451145.1 uncultured bacterium
GATGGTTCAGAATCTAGTACTCCCACATTGAAAGCAGGGATTGGAACTATCATAGTTACTGGTAATATTGTGATTTCAGGAGCTGCAGATAGTCCTATGGTCGCGTTTTCACCAGCAAGCGAGTCCGATGTTCCCTGTGAAGTAATACTTGCGGGAGATACTAGTCAAGCCATTTCTCTTGACAAGGGTGTTAATTTTCAAAATGTCGTCTTGAATATACAGAATATTTCAAGTGATGGAGCCGAGTTAAAAACTTCGGCTATCGTTCGTGGATTGGTTATCAGTCACGATCAGCCGGGTAACATTCAACATGCAGTAGAAGACGTAAGTGGAAAACCATTCCAATTTAAGTTGACTGAGACTTCTGGGTCTCTGAGTTTTGTTCAACCTGATGGTGCAACTAGCGCTTTTCGGCAATTATCAGAAAGTGACAACGGATCTGCCATTAGTATAGTGGCTGGTGACGATGCTGGCGAAGATGCCATACTTCAACTTAATAACAATGACTTGCTAGGTAATAACGATGACGCCAGTTTATCTGCGGACTTGACTATGAGTATTAAAGCAGGAGCAAGTGGGGGGAATGCTCAAATCATTCAGGGAAATGGCATAATGCAACTGCGCGACGTTAGCTTAACGGGCGTGGGAACAGGTGAAATAACCTTGTCTCCGGGAGGAAGTCTAGCGGTTCGTTCAATCCATCTGATATCCGCTGGAGATAATAATGTCGTACTGGAAGCTGGTGGTGACATTGCGACTGAAACCCTAATTTTGGAGGGGACTTCTGGTGCAGGTATACCCAAACTTGATCTTGACACACATAACCTTCAGGTTTTTACTGTTCAAGATTTAGGATTGCTAGAATTCCGACACACTGGTGGAGGCTCCCCAGTTATCGATACAAAAGATGATTCGGTTGGAATAATATCGGTTGATAGGTTTGTTCTAAAACAAGCCGATTTAACAATGCCGCCTTTCACCACAAAAAATTTGAATATTACAGACACCGGAGCAGAGGGTGGGAGTCGGAAACTAACAATGTTAGGCACTCTTTCAGTTACGGTAAGTGCGAGCATTAATAGTATAGCCAATCCTGCTGAATTAAACTTGAATGGGAATGCATTAGTAGGTGGCGGCTCATTTGCGATTACCAGTGGAAGCCACCCTAGTAAAGTGCTCGCAGTCGGCTCGGTCGAAATAGGTAATTTAACAATCGATTCTGCTGCTGGTCAGCTGGCCGCTTTGACCCAAACAGCTGGTGATAAATTTCAGGCTGGAACAATCAATATTATTACCCGAAGTAGTGGATCTGCAGAACTTGAAATTTCTGCGACACTAGTTGGTGGTGACTTTTCAGTTTCTATGAATGCCAGTGCTTTAGAGTTGATATCTATAGCTGGTTCAGGTAGTCCAAAGCTCAATACAAATAATGTTTCTGTTGAGGTTGGAGGCGATTTAAGATTAATAAAAGAAGGTGGAAATCCGCTTTTGACAGTTGGTTCTGGTAATATCGACGTTGCAGGACACCTTGAACTGACTGGAAGTGGGACTTCTTTACAGCTTCAGTCTGGCAGTGAATTAGTTTTGGATGGCATTCAAGATCAAAACGTTGATTTGACTAATGTTGACTTGCAAGCTAGTGATGTACGTCTTCGTATTAGCAACAACGAAACTGAATCTGGACAAGCTTTGGCAACAATAATTTTGCCTGATAATTTTCAAATCGGTGGTGGCTTAACTATCGATAAGTTTGCAAAATCAATGTTACCTTCAAAAGAAAATGACTCCAATACTCAATTCACGTTGGCGATAAGCAAAGCTGTTATCATTAATGGTCAGTTGACAACGGCAGATACCCATATTGACTTACTTGATAACAATGATGATGGAGTTATGATTGGCACATCAGGTGAATTATCTGTCATTTCTGGTGCAACAATCAAATTGCCAAAAGGTCAATTGGATAATAGTGCTGGTGGAATTGTTGACTTATCAATAGCATCTACTCTCGAAATTGGTCAAGACGCCGAATTCAAAACTAATGACAGCCATGTTCTGGCAACAACCTTAGGAAAAATCACGGGTAATTACAATCGTCAATTTACTGGTTCAGGTAGTGTTCGACTTTTACAAGGATTAAAAGATAATTTCCCGACTCCACCAACTACTCCAATTTCGATTGTTTCTGGTGACACAGTAGAGATGGTTTTCGGTGAAGATAGCTTAATTAGTACGGAACACGCTAGCGTGAATTTGAATGGACAAGTAACTGTAGGTAAAAATACCGACATAGAATTGTGGGCTGGTAGGCCAATCACCTTTGGAGCATTATCAACGGAAGGGAATGGTGATGTCAATATTCATGGTAAAGGTGATTCAACCAACGGTGATTCGGTGCTAAAAATCAATGGTGATTCGAATTTTGGTACGGATGTCAACATCGGTAATGGTGAGGATGTTGATGGTGGAAATATCCACATACAATTGGCTAATAACTCTAGATTAACCAATGATGGAACCTTCAAGATTGAGGGCTTTCCTGGTAGTAATGATGGAACTGAAAAAAGTAATAGGTTGCTGATCTCCCCACAAAATATCAACCAACAGTTGACTCTGGAAAATCATGGTCGTCTGGATTGGGAATGGGCTGCCGTTCGTGGAATGATTTATGATCCGTTGAGTACTGGAAGCGTTGAGTTTGGGTTTAGTGATAGTGTAGTTAATGCGACTGGGAATATTGGGTGGCCAGATGAAAAATTCGCCACTCCGGTTGAACAAGGTTCGTCAGCGATCACTAATTTCTCAACACGTTCTATTTCTACGGACAATAAGAAAGATAGCCAATTTTATAATTTTTATGCCACTAGCAAACCTGACCTCAACCAATCTACTGACCTGTTCGAAAGCGGCAGTACGAAGGACGGAGTCTATGTATTCGCACAAAACTTGGATGGTAACAGTTCTTTGGCGGAATGGGATGAAACTGACCCGCAAGCGTTAGGTGAAGTGGCAATGGGTCGCTATTATGTATATTTAGATCCTCTAGGGGCTGATGCAAGCAGCTACATTATCGTGTCTGATCACACAGTGAATATCAGCAAGATAGTTTTCCTGCCAGGTGGAAATGACCAACCCACTTCAGGTAATGATGTTGCCTATACTTCTTTCAGAGTTGACTGGACGGATGATGGCAATGCCAATGCTACAGTTGAATTACGATACGCCAATGGACTGCCAAGTTTGCAAAACTTGTCAGCAGTAAATGACCAAACGACTTTGATTACTAAAGTATCTTCAGCAAAAGATGGCACCGACGGTTCATATATCTGGGACACTTCTGGTTTAGCTACCAATGAAGGGGCAACCTACTACATTTATGGTATTTACTATGAATCATCAAAAGCATCTTACTCGGTTAGTAAGGGAGTTAAGTTGAAGAACGTTCACTTTAAAGGGCTACCTGCTGGTATTAAAACAGAAGTTGACACAGCGAGTAATACTGATGTTATTGACCACAAAAACTATTTAATCAACTGGTCAGATTGGAACGCCAGTGTTGGAACAATGGATATTTACGTGTCTCAGCAGTCATTTGATAATGTGGCTGGAATTCGATCAGCATCAACAGCAGAAGCAAGTACTGATGATCTAACGCGTGCCGTTATAATTGCATCCGATCTTGATCCTGCTGGTCCAGATCAAGTCAGTTGGAATTTAACTTCTGGCTTTGGTATTTCCAATTCTCTCGCAGTGCCTGAAGGCGACTATTATGTTTATGCGGTTGCAGAAGATATAAATGACGATGATAAATACAGCAAATTGGTAACGGCTGAAGGTCAGATCAAGGTTAAACATAATCCATTTTTCTACCCCACAGAAGTCAAGGTGACCAATCAGGTTAATTCAGGCCCGGCAGAAGTGGCAGAATCGATCAGTGTTTCTTGGATAGGTGGAGATTGGGATGATACCAAAACATCCAAAGTTGGAATTTTTTATGCTCTGAAATCGGCGGTTGATGCAACCCCAACAAACTTCTCAGATCCAGAGCAATTGCGGGCGAATGCAACAGAGGCCGTAGCATTAAATCCAGAAGGTCTCGCTGTTCCAACTAGCCAATTGACAGGTTTAAACTTGGATCAGCAATATGGTTTTAGGGAGTGGGATTATTATGCACCAGAGGTTGTTGGTAGTTTGGCTGAAGGTGAATATGTTGTTTGGGTTGTTTTAGAAGATGCGGACGGAGACTCGGTTTCTAAACGTAGTGCCAATACAGTAACGATTTCGCATAAGAGCTCGATTCGGATTGATGACCCGATTCCGGTTTCAACCACTCGAACGCCGAATCCTTATTATACAATTATGTGGACTGATGTAGATCATGATCAGTCAGCGCAGGTAGATCTCTATTACAGTAATGTTGACTTGAGAGGACAGAACGGTGTTGGTGGAGGACTTACGTTGCAAGAAAGTTTTGATGTGGCAACTTCGTTCACTAAAATTAATGATGCACCCCTTGCAGAAGATAAAGATGGTGATGGAGACCGTTACCTTTTTCATCTTGTTGGTCGTTCCGGCGCTCCAATTTATGATAGCCAGACTTATTATATTTATGCGTTAATTGATGCTGATGGAGACCAGCAACCTGAGGCTGGATATCAGTCTGGAGGACTGATTCCAGAAAGACATTCCTCTATTCTTGTTACTCAACCTTCAGGCGTCGATGAGGCTTCTTCACAATATATGGTTGAATGGATGGAATCGTGGACTGATCCGTTGATAAACGTGAACGTTGACCTCTATTTTAGTCCTAAGAAAACACTGTCGTTAAGTGAGCTAGAACTTAGTCTTGATAACGAGTCTGCTGCTACAGGAATTATTGCTCGCGACTTGCCACTAAATCAAACGCCTGATGGATTAATGGCCGGCGAAAATAGTGCTATTTGGGATGATTTAGTGATTCGCATGGGACGTCCCACAGGTGAAGGATCTTCAACTAACTTAACTGACAATAATCTTCCACCCAAGGAGATAGGTTATTATGCTAATCGTCGGTTAGTTTTCACCTCTGGAACAATTACTTCTGCTCTTAAAATTGTTGGCTATTAT
>CAYVHK010000243.1:0-5676 GCA_964451145.1 uncultured bacterium
GTCGGCCGTTGCCGCTCTGAACTGTCTACATTTGGGTGGCCGTACTGGATTACCGGATTTGCTAACTGTTGAACAATTTTTAGTGAAAAATAACCAATGGACATGAACAAAAAATTCCAAGACTTTACTTGACAGACCATCTACTCAATTTCCAAATAACAGCATAGTTATTGGCCAAATTTCACTCAGTATTCAAGTATTTGTTTAAGGATTTTGTTTGCGGAAGTGTTTTTTGTTTTATTTAATGCTGATATTTCATTTGTAGTTGTTACCTTAGACTTTGATTTGTTGTGCAGTTTTGGCTGGTTCTTTCTTGGGAATAACAGGTATCCTAATGGAGCATCAACGTAACGGAATGCCAATTAAAACTTAACAAAATGAAGATTGAAATGGACAGAAATGAGCGGGTGTACAAATGATTCATCTCTACGACACAACTTTACGAGACGGTAGCCAAGGCGAAGGCGTATCTTTTTCCATTGAAGATAAATTACTGATTATCAAAGCCCTAGACCAACTTGGCATTCACTACATTGAAGGAGGATATCCGGGCTCAAATCCCAAAGACGTCGAATTTTTCAAGCAGGCTCAAGAACTCGACCTACAAACATCGGAGATTGTACCGTTTGGTAGTACATACTATCCTAAATACCAGCCGGAAGATGATCCTAATCTCAATGCTTTGCTCGACACTGGAGCCAGGACGGTAACTATTTTTGGTAAGACCTGGAAGCTACACGCATCAGATGTGTTGCGTGTCAGTCCGGAACAAAATTTGGCCATTATTCGAGAATCAGTAAATTTTCTGGTTAGCCACGGCAGGTCAGTCATCTACGATGCTGAACATTTTTTTGATGGCTTCAATGACGATTCAGACTATGCTTTATCCTCACTACAAGCTGCTGCCGATGGTGGTGCTGAGTGTCTCGTTTTGTGTGACACTAACGGTGGTCGTTTACCACTAGAAATTCAAGGCGCCATTCAACAGGTAAAAGACAAAATTGATCTACCGATCGGTATTCATGCTCACAATGATTCCAGTGTTGGTGTCGCAAATTCTGTGTTAGCGGTACAGGCTGGTGTTACCCACGTCCAAGGAACATTTAATGGTTTTGGAGAAAGATGTGGTAATGCCAATTTGTCCGGTATTATCCCCACTTTGAAGATCAAGCTCGGTTTTGATTGTATTTCGAATTAACAGCTACAATTACTTACACAAACCTCTCGTTTGGTCAGTGAATTGGCAAACTTGCCCCACGACGATCGACAGGCTTATGTAGGCAAATCCGCTTTTGCTCATAAGGGCGGTCTTCATACAGACGCGATTCGAAAAAATCGTTTGACTTACGAGCATATTGACCCAGAAATAGTCGGAAATGAACAGCGAATTTTGGTTTCCGAACAGGCCGGCCGTAGCACGATTTTGAAAAAAATTGAGAAAGAATATCCCAAACATGATAAAAATTCCCCTGAGATCGTTGCCTTATTTGAGCAGATTAAAGAATCGGAACGCCAAGGTTATCAATATGAAGTAGCTGAGGCTTCATTTGAACTTATGACAGGACAAATTTTTGGTCATTATCAACCTTACTTCGAGTTGGTTGGTTTTCGGGTCATAGTTGAAGGTTCAAGTGAATTTGACATGAAAGCTGAAGCTACAGTCAAAGTTACTGGACCGAACGGCGAAACAGCACATACTGCAGCTGATGGCGACGGTCCAGTGAATGCGATGGATAATGCACTTAGAAAAGCTCTAGAAAAATTTTATCCTGCACTGGAACAGGTACGACTGACGAACTACAAAGTCCGTGTTTTAGATACTAAAGCTGGTACCGCGGCCAAAGTACGAGTACTACTGGAAGCTAGCGATGGTATTGATTGGTGGGGAACAGTTGGGGTTTCGGAAAATATTATCCAAGCTAGTTGGGAAGCATTGACCGAAAGCTTAGCTTACAAACTCTATAAAGACCGTTCTAGTAAAAATTCATAGTCGAAATCAGTCTGGAGGCAACAGATGACTGTTCAGATTTTATCGCCAGAAGTTTCAAATAAGATTGCCGCTGGTGAAGTAGTCGAGCGGCCAGCTTCTGTGGTTAAGGAATTGGTAGAGAACGCTATCGATGCTGATAGTAGCAATATTCAAGTTGATATTAGAGCTGGTGGGAAACGGTTGATTCAAGTATCAGATAACGGTCATGGAATGTCTGCGGAGGATGCTACGCTGGCCGTGGAGCGACACGCTACCAGCAAATTAACTGACATCAACGACCTACAAAAACTTCAAACCTTTGGTTTTCGGGGGGAGGCTTTACCTTCCATTGCATCAATCTGTAAATTGGAATTGCAGACCCGTTTGCATCAGGCAGTTGCCGGCACAAAGATTGTAGTTGAAGGTGGTATTTTTCAGACTGTTCGGGAAAGCGGTTGCTCGCCCGGCACACAGATTTCAGTTAACAACCTGTTCTATAATGTACCTGCTCGTCTCAAATTTCTCAAAACCGAGATGACTGAGATGAGCCACATCACTAATCAGGTAACTTGGGCCGCCCTAGCCCATCCACAAATCCGTTTTGCCCTTCAACACAATCAAAAGTCGGTTATCGACGTACGACCATGTGAGGATTTGACACAAAGAATTCGGTTGTTATATGGCAAAGAAATGGCTGAAAATTTGATTGAGATTGAGGCTGAGTTGCCCAATTTTCACTTGCATTGCTGGCTGGGTAAGCCCAACGTTACTAAGTCTAACCGAAAATGGCAGTTATTTTTTCTCAATCGCCGCCCAATACGCAGCAAAATATTGAGTGGGGCACTGACTGAAGCCACTCGCCAACCCATGCCTAAAGACCGGCATGCCGTAGCGTTTATTTTTTTGACCATGGACACTGAGGAGGTGGATATCAATGTTCATCCAGCCAAGATAGAGGTTCGTTTTCGAGATGAACGCTCTGTATATTCGCAGATGGTCAAATTGCTCAACAAAGGTATATATCAACAAAAGTTTATACCTGTTGTTGATACACCAGTGGATGATACATTTGATCGTCCGAGCCAATATGGTCAAAGCCGCGGGGTTCGATTCCGTCCTTCATCCATCAAATCAGCTCGGCCAGTACCAGCTGAATCGACTCGTAGCCTCAGTCCATCGTCACTCGCGGAATTACCAATTTCGAACACCCCGATTCCTCCTTCACATCCAGTATTATCAACTGAAGCGACAGAATTAGAAAATAGTCATCAGACAATAGAACTAAGTAAAAATATCCAACCACCAGACCGGGATATTGAGCCAGAAGCAACCCTAGAATTGCTTGACTATGATGACGTGCAACTGAAAGCTAACCTGTTTAATACTTATATTTTGGCTGAAGGAAAAGATCAATTATTTCTAATTGACCAACACGTGGCTTCTGAACGAGTCCTTTATGAGCGATTAGTAAATCAAATTCGACTTAACGGCGTGCCAAGTCAAGGGCTTTTATTGCCAATTACTCTAGAACTAACGTCCCCGCAACTTGCTGTTTTCGATCAGGAAGAAGAATTATTTGATCGCCTAGGTTTTGAGATTGAGAAATTCGGTGGTCAAACGTTGATAGTGAGGAGTATACCTTCGATGATGCCGAGTAGTTTAGTAGCTACAACTCTAACTGACTTAATCGATCATCTATCCGATTCAGCCAATGGTGATATTGATGTATTGGAAATACATGATCAAGCAATGACTATGTTATCGTGCAAGTCAGCCATAAAAGCTGGTGATAGACTCAAAATGGAGGAAATGATCCATTTAGTCAAAGAGCTATCACAAGCACAACATCCCTTCAATTGCCCACACGCTCGCCCCATAATTATCCAGATTACCCAAAGAGAATTAGAAACACGATTTAAACGACGTTAGTTTGCCTTCCATTGAATTTAAACTTGATTGTCTGATAAAAATTGACTGTTTTAATGTCAGATGGCACGAATTAAGGATTGGTTGGTGTTGTAAAATTGCGGCGGACACTCGTTTTAATAATGTATTTGGCAATAACCGATGGTTGTTTGCCAAATACATTATTTTTCCGTTCAAATTTGAAATTTCGGAATTAATCAATTCTCAACAGAGATTCCTATCCCACCAATCTTTTTTCTACTTCGATTGCACTTAAAGCAGAAGTTAATCGTATAGAACGACAATCGGTTGGTGAAAATTATGAAAAGAGTGTGACTCTATAATTGAGTTGGTCCCAGATCTAAAGTGGAAAATCTATCGATCGTCCTTGTTCATTAGACATGTAAAAACCTTGCATTAATTCCGTCAAATCCCGACCATCCTCGATGGTAATGGACATCGACTCATTACGCAAAATGGCATCAATCCACTGTTGCATAGGAGACGCTAATGCCGGTGGGCTATCAGCCACGTAGGCTTCGCGAGCTGAGTCATCCAATTTTCGGCTTTCGAAATGCATATCACCGTGTCCTATAGCAATTGACCCTTCTGTACCGTAAATTTCTGTCATGTTAGGACCGGAACGATGAACCCAAGAACAATCAACAATACCCAAGGCCTTGTTTTCGAACTCCACGATCGAGATACTATTATCGTCGATGGGGTAGCTGCCCGAGAAGTTGTTCATCAAAGACATCGTACGTTTGGGCGTACCGAGCAGCCATCTCATACGATAAACCGGATGACAACCTAGATCGAATAAAGCACCACCACCGGCTCGTTTTGCATCACCGAACCAAGCACTTGGCCCGCTAAACCATTTGTCTAGACCGGCACTATGGGCGATACGAAAACGGCCAAACGTAATATCACCTAGTAGACCATCATCGACGACCTTTTTGACCAGCTGGATGCCTCCGTCGCATCTTTGGGGCATAGAGATCATAAACTTAACGCCAGATTTTTTTACCGCTGAGATGATTTGGTCGCAACCATCTACGTCAATAGCTAAAGCTTTTTCTGTAAAAATGTGCTTGCCAGCTTCGGCGG
Source organism: uncultured bacterium (assembly GCA_964451145.1). GTDB lineage: Bacteria > Poribacteria > WGA-4E > WGA-4E > UBA9662 > TMED15. Next base: position 4,985 of record CAYVHK010000243.1, read on the forward strand.
CAGCTACCATCACTTTAGGATGATCAGAGGTAATGGCATCAACAACCACTGCATCGACATCGTCGCGGCTTAAAACTTGATCTAAATCATCGTAATAAGGAACATCGTAGTCTTCGGCAGCCTGTTTCCCACCGTACTCTTCTTCATCCCAAATAGCAACTAACTCAGTTTCGGAATTGTCTCGAATTTGGTTGGTGTAACCTCTAGCGTGAACATGTGCCATACTTAACTTTGCAATGCGTATCATAAAAATCCTCCAAAAATTTGAACAGTTGACTGAGGAATTAGACCAAACAAACTGACCTCAGTCGAAAAACCTATTATAACATTGACTTTTAAATTAGACCTTATAACTACCTTAAACACATTTACCCATTTTTCCTAGAAGACTTTTACTACTCTCTCTGTCCAGAAGCAAAAACCGGAACGACTAACACGATAAAATTAGTCTAATATTGGGTTTTAGCAGATGAATAAAAGTACCTTTTAAGCTAAATTTGTCGCAGCTCGACATTCTAAGTATTTAACAAATTTCTCTTTTTATATCCATTTTCTTTTTCGGTTTTCTACGTGTTTTTTTATATATGAAGAATCTAAAATTTTGTAATATCAAATCGATATGGAAGCTATATTATTATCACCAGTTGTTCTAAGTTAAGAAGTATGAGCGAAGTTAACTACAGATGGTTACC
>CAYVHK010000244.1:0-5672 GCA_964451145.1 uncultured bacterium
CGCGCTGCCGTCCGGAGCGTGCAGCGGCGTGAACCCACATCCCAGCATGTCCGGAGCGTACACATCGAAATCATCGGCGAGTACCATCATATTTTCGATCCAGGAATCTGCGGCCATACCGACGCCATGGAGTAGCAGAATCGGATAACCCGTCCCGGCGTGAAGGTAACGCGTCGGCACCCCCCCGATATTCACGAAACTTGCCTGCATGCCATACTCACTTTCGCTATTTCTATCGTAAGATACGAAACTTACGCATCCCTAGGCACGTACTGCGCACGGAGGACGACCATGGCAATGACCGAGCAGGTAGTGCAACAGGCTTACTTTCAGCCGCGTCGAATCGGCCACGCCAATATCTTTGTCGGTGAGCTCAACCGCTCGATGACTTTCTATAACGAAGTCGTGGGTTTGCGCGAAGCCTATCGGCGACCGCCGATAGGAGCGGGATTTCTCAACAACGGCAACACCCATCACGATATTGGCATGGTCGAAATAACCAATCCGATGGCCGCAGGGAAGGGCGCCGGCCTGTTTCACATCGGCTGGGAGTTGGAAACTCAGGTCGATCTTGCGGCGGGCTACGAACGCTCAACTGCCGACGGAATCACATTCGACTACATGTTCGATCACGACATCTCGCATTCGGTCTACTTTTCCGATCCCGACGGCCATCTCCACGAAATGTATGCCGATACCAAGAAGCGCTGGTGGATCGATCGAACAGGTGATGTCAATGATCCCAACGTGCAATGGGCTCCCGGCCAGGTACCGCCTGATTCCGAGCCCAACTACGAGCTCAATCCTGAAATTGCCCGCGTCGAAGAGGCGATTTTCCATCCGGCAAAAATCACGGGCTGCTGCCTGGTCGTCGCCGACTATGATGGCGTATTCGATTTCTTTACAACAAAGGCCGGCTTGATCCCACGCATCGGCGGGCGCGAATGTTCGACCACGGTTTTTGGAGGCAGTGTCGGCATGCGCGACCTTTCGATCGTAAGCGCCCGCGACGATTTGCCAGCGCAATTCCACCATATGAATTTCGTCTGCGCCGACGAAGCCGATCTCGAAACTTCGATCGGCAAGGCCAAGGAAGCCGGTATCACCATTGTGGCCGAGATCGATCATCCGACCCGGCGCGCGATCATTATTGGCGATCCCGATGGTCTTCGAATTAACTTCTACGTTGATCGCAGCACCCCTCCCGACGAAGCGGCTTTAACTGCCCCGCAGGGCATCTATCTGGCCTGAAGGGAGGGAGCTAAGTCGTGCCAACGAACCGACGATTCCTAGAAACACCGTTTGGCGCTTACGATCAGGCCGAACTGCCGCAGGCTGACGAAACCCTAGCGCGCGTCGGTGCAGGCACGCCCTGCGGGGAATATCTGCGCCGGTTCTGGCATCCCGTGGCGCAAACCCAGATGCTCGGCGATCTGCCGGTCGCAATCCGTATTCTCGGCGAGGATCTCGTCATCTTCAAGGACCTCTCCGGCCGCATCGGTCTGGTGGAACGCCATTGTTCTCACCGCGGCACATCGCTCGAATTCGGGAAGATCGAGGAGCGCGGTGTCCGCTGCTGCTATCACGGCTGGCTGTTTGATACCGACGGCGCCATTCTCGCAGCGCCTGCCGAACCCGCCGACAATCCCTATGTCGGCAAGCTCTACCACGGCGCCTATCCGGTTATCGAACATCAGGGGCTAGTGTTCGCCTATTTGGGTCCGCCCGACAAGAAACCGCCGTTCCGCAAGTTTCCTCAGTTCGACGATCCTAAGCTAAAGCTATCCCTCGCCGAAAAGTTGGGTGGCAATCCCAAACCCTGCAACTGGCTCCAGGTTATGGATAACGTCGTCGACCAAGTCCACGAAGCGTTCCTGCACGCGCAAATCTCCGGCCCACAATTTCTCATGGATAATGGCGAGCTTCTGCAAGAGCTAGCGATCGAGGGCGAGGACGACTATTGGGAAACCCCACACGGTATCCTGTGCCATGAGGCGCGCCGAATCGAAGAGCACGTCTGGGTGCGTTCGATAGAATATGTTTGTCCCAACGTGGTCCAGCTCTGTGGATTACCGTTGTTTCCGCTCGATTTGCCAAATGGCGAGGAGCGCCAATACCCAGTGATTGCGACCCGCTGGCGCGTACCTATCGACGACACTAACACAGTCGAGTTTGCCTACGTCTACTCCGACCACAACGCGACAGAAGCCTATTTCGACCAGCCATGGCCAGCAGATATCAGCAATGCCGGCGGCCGTCCCTACGAGGAGATGCAGCGCGAGCCCGGAGACTTCGAAGCACAGGTGGGTCAGCGGCCGATCGCTATTCACGGCACGGAGCATCTCGCCACTTCGGATCGCGGGGTCGCGATGTTGCGGCGTATGATTCGCGAGGGTATCGAAACGGTCGAGCGCGGCGAGGATCCGCGCGGCATCACGCGCGCCGATGCGCCTGAACCGATCTACGCCCGCGAAACCGTGATACGCGCAGGCTACGCCGGCACGCCCGATGCTGACGCGGAACTGCTACGCGCATGCTCGCGCGACGTGTACGAACGTTCGCTGGCCAATCCAGGCTAGCCACAAGATGCCGAAAAGCCCAGCGTCCTGAATACTCTCCAAAGTGGTGCCCACAGAAAGATTCGAACTTTCGACCTCTCCCTTACCAAGGGAGTGCTCTACCCCTGAGCTATGTGGGCGCACCGGCCGGCCAAACGGCGGCGCACCATGCCACGCGATCTTTGCTCAGATCAAGCTTGACCCGCTCACGGGTTGACGGTCGGCTAGGGTTCGCGTTCTCTTTGATCAACACCATGGCCGACAGCGCGCGCAACGACCCAGCTAGAACCGGAACCCGCCGGAAAAGAAAGCAGCCTGAGCGCATCGCGCGAAAAGAGCGGCTTGCTGAAACGCTTCGCGAGAACCTCAAGAAGCGTAAGGAACAATCCCGTTCTCGTACGCCGCAGATTTACTCGTTTCGGCGACCCCGACAGACGGGCTAGAAGCAACAAATTGCGCCACAGTGGCTACGCACCCTCACCGCCGAATAGAATGGGACCCGTGCAACGTCCTGCATGGATCTGTGTATAAACTAAACACCCAAATAGTCGCCCGCGCTCCCACCCAACTGGCGGCGGAACGACCCCGGTCAACCACTCCAAGCGACGATGGATAGGATTCGGATTCAGGGCGGACTACCGCTCCACGGCACGATCGAGATCAGCGGCGCCAAGAATGCGGCACTGCCACTGATGGCAGCAAGCCTCCTCACGCCGGAAACGCTGGTCCTCACCAATGTGCCGGACCTTGCAGATATCACAACGCTTGCCCAGCTTCTGCGCGAGCTCGGGGTCACGGCCGACGCTGGCCCCGGCAACTTGCCGATGTTCGACGCCAAGACCCCGGCTCAAAAGGGCTGCTTCGTGCTGCGCGCGGCCGAGTTGACCAACACTTTTGCGCCATACGATCTGGTGCGCAAGATGCGCGCTTCGGTGCTGGTACTGGGCCCGCTTCTGGCGCGGACCGGCGAGGCCCGCGTTTCTCTGCCCGGCGGCTGTGCGATCGGTCCGCGCCCGGTCGATCTACACCTCAAAGGACTTCAGGCGTTGGGCGCCGATATCACGCTGCACGATGGCTATATCGACGCGCGCGCGCCGCATGGACTGCGCGGCGCAACGGTTCGGCTGCCGTCCGTTTCGGTCGGCGCAACTGAGAACCTACTGATGGCCGCGACGCTGGCGAGCGGCGAAACCGTTATCGAAAACGCGGCACGGGAGCCGGAAATTGGAGACCTCGCGCGATGCCTGAGCGCAATGGGTGCGGATATCAGCGGTATCGACAGCGAGCGGCTGGTCATACGCGGCGTGCCAGCGCTCGGGAGTGCGGTGCACGAAGTGTTGCCAGACCGCATCGAGACCGGAACCTACGTGATCGCGGCTGGTGTCACCCGCGGTGAACTTGACCTCCACGGGACGCATCTCGGGCTGATCGGCAGCGCTACCAGCGCACTCGAAGAAGCCGGCATGGAAATCTCCGAAACCAACCAGGGAATTAGAGCGCGGCCGATCAACGGTCGGTTGATCTCAACCGATGTTTCGACCCAACCCTTCCCGGGCTTTCCCACCGACCTGCAAGCCCAGTTCATGGCGCTGATGGCGAGCGCCGAAGGCACCTCGACCATCACCGAAAACATCTTCGAGAACCGCTACATGCACGTGCCCGAACTGCAACGCATGGGCGCCAACATTTCGGTTCATGGCGCCACCGCTTCGGTGCACGGCGTCGAACGCCTGACCGGCGCGCCGGTCATGGCAACTGATCTTCGCGCTTCGGTGTCGCTAGTGCTGGCCGGTTTGGCGGCCGAAGGTGAAACGACCGTAAGCCGCGTCTATCACCTCGATCGCGGATACGAGGATCTTGTCGGGAAACTAACTGACTGCGGCGCACGAATCGAGCGCCTCTCCGCCTGACTCTCATGGAACCGTCTTTCGTCCTGGATGATTCGGTCGCCCCGCTGCGCTTGCGCGCGAGGGATGTTCAGGATCTCATGGTCATCTCCGCATGCCTACAGGATGCGGTGACGCGACAGCGCGATATGACCTACCGCCCACGCGAGCACCGCTTCGCCGTTGTCTTCAACCGGTTTCGTTGGGAGCGCGAGACTGCAACTAGCAAGGAAGACGGTGGACAAGAGGGGTCGCGTGGGCGCTCTCAGCGTATTCGCACCGGCGTCCACTTCGATGGCTGCCTAGCTGTAAAGAGCAAAGGGCTGGACGGCGGTGGCGGTAGCGAGGTGCTCTCGCTGCTAGCTATTGAATATGAGCTGGTCAACGACGGTGCCGCCGAAATCGTACTTAGATTTGCTGGCACGGCAGCAATTCGTCTGCATCTCGAGTGTATCGACTGCCAGTTGCACGACATGACCGAGCCGTGGGAGGCACTAACGCGACCCGACCACCAGCTTGACGATCCGGCTAGTGCCACTTAACACCCGGTACGCGCGACAGCTAACGACGCTTTCGCATTGGCGAACAGGCTCCGAAATAGAGCCGGTGCCAAGCAGCGGCCGGTTCCTTTGCCCAATGGTTCAAACGTGAGCGCTAATCAACCACTTGTCCTGGCAGTTCCCAAGGGACGTATTCTCGCAGAAGTAACTCCGTTGCTGGCACGTGCGGGAATCGAGCCTGAACCGGAATTCGGAGACGACTCTTCGCGTCGGCTGCGCTTTCGGACCAACGACTCCGGACTCGAGATCGTGCGCGTACGCAGCTTTGACGTGGCAACTTTCGTTGCGTTCGGAGCTGCTGAGCTGGGCCTCGCCGGCCAGGATGTCCTGGCCGAGTTCGCCTACGACGAAATCTACATGCCGCTCGACCTCGGCATCGGCCGCTGCCACCTCGCGGTCGCAGTTCCCGAGGAATTTGCCCAGGCCGAGGACCCGATGCGCTGGAGCCACATCCGCGTGGCGACGAAGTATCCCAATACCACACGCCGACATTTCGCCGCGCGTGGCGTTCACGCCGAGTGCATAAACCTCAACGGCGCGCTCGAGCTGGCACCAAGCTTGGGCCTTTGCAGGAGGATCGTCGATCTAGTCAGCACCGGCGCGCCGCTGCGCGCCAACGGGCTAGTCGAGATCGAACGCATTTCTGAAGTGGCGTCGCTGCTCGCAGT
>CAYVHK010000245.1:0-5634 GCA_964451145.1 uncultured bacterium
AAGACTTTTTCTCCCGACCAGCCTGGCAGTTTTGCAGGTGGATCGGTTCAGGTTTATACGAAAGATTTTCCAGATAGACGGACATTGTCCTTTTCGGCCTCAACAGGTTTGAATACAGGTACTACTGGTAAGGACATTCTGAGTTACGAAGGTGGAAAATACGACTTTCTTGGATTTGATGATGGTAGTCGGGAAATACCAGACATAGTTAGTAAATATGCCAGTCAAATACCGATTCGAGAAAGAGGACTATTTTCTAAACAAGGTTTTAGTTCCACTGACATCGCCATCATGGGACGAAGATTCAACAATGAATGGACGCCTTACAAAGTAGTAGCACCGGCCATCCAAAGCTACAAATTCACATATGGCGATACAGCTCATCTGTGGGGTGGAGAGGTTGGTTATTTAACTATTGTCTCATACAATAATAGCTTTAATAACCAACAAGAAGTCCGTAACACTTTCACCCTTAAAGGCTTGGATCGGCAGGGACGTGCATTGTTAGCACCATACACACAATATACAGTAGAGCGTGGTGGTAACGATGTTATGTGGGGAGGCGTATTGAATGCCAGTTTCCGATTTAATGAAAGCCATACAACCGGTTTGAAAACCATTTTTAGCCATAATGGGGACAGCCAAACACGGACATGGGAAGATTATAACATGGATCGAGTCGCCGACATGAAAAGTGCTCGACTGATTTTTGTTGAACGTCAGTTGGTATCTAGCCAGTTATCAGGGGATCACAAATTTGGCCAATTAGGTAATAAGGATAACAAGCAACGAGCTCAACTGACTTGGCGACTGTCTTTGTCTCGTGCCAAGAGAGACCAACCCGACACTCGAGAAATGGTGTACGAAAAGGGCGACCTCGATCGTTGGTACTTTCGAGATATTACTCAGAGCGGTTGTCATTTCTTCTTCAATCTGAATGATGTGGAGCTCAGTGGCCGAGTTGATTGGAGTTGGTGGTTTAATGCTGATACTGAACTCAAGTTAGGAAGCTTATATCGTAGCCGTGATAGGGGCTTCGATGCACGTCGTTTTCGTTTTTTACCAGCAGATGGTATTGATGACAGAGGTATCGATTTGACGTGGTCAGGCGAGAAATTATTTGCCCAAGATAACATTGCCCCACGTAGGTTTGAGCTTCGTGAATCGACACTCGCCACTGACAACTATACGGCTGCTCACAAAGTTGGGGCAGCTTACGCTATGCTGGGTCTACCTATCAGCAAAAAAATACAATTTTCCACTGGTATTAGAATGGAAGACTCCCGTCAGAGTGTGATCACCTTCGACCCGTTTGCGGCTGACTTAATACCCATTGTGGCTGAGATTGACAAGACTGACTTTCTACCAGGTATTAACCTTATCTATCAGTTAACAAACCAAGCTAACTTGAGGGCGGCCATTTCACGTACTTTGACACGCCCTGATCTACGGGAAATGGCACCCTTCGAATTTACCGATTTCGTGGGTGGCCGAACTGAGTTAGGTGATCCTAATCTGAAACAAACGACAGTTGACAATTACGACCTACGTTGGGAGTTCTTTCCTCAGTCAGGTGGTGTAGTTTCTGTTAGCACATTCTACAAACAATTTACCAACCCCATTGAGCAGATTGTAGTGCCAGCTGCAGAAGTTCGTATCACTTACGCCAATGCTTATTGAGCCAATAACTATGGCATAGAGTGTGAGTTTCGACGAAACTTTGGTTTCATCCACCCCAAGTTGAAATACTGTTCTATTAATTCCAATTTTGCTTGGATCGACTCGAAGGTTCAATTGCCGGATCGAGGCTCTCAGACCAGTTTCGAGAGGGCTTTGCAAGGTCAGTCGCCATACGTCATAAACCTAACTTTAGGTTACGACAACGAAAATAATGGCATTATTTTCGTACTAACGTTTAATCAGTCTGGTCGGCGCATCTCAGAAGTCGGTAATAATGGTATTCCCGATGTTTATGAGATGCCAAAATCATCGTTAGATCTCTCCTTCAGTCGGCAGTTAGGTTCTAATATAAAAATTGGGTTCTCCGCTAAGAATCTACTCAATCAAGATGTTGTTTTTAAGCAGAACGGCCACAATTACCTAAAATATAATCTGGGTCGTTCGTTTGCTATTAATCTCGGATATTCACTTTAAATAATAAAAAATAGAAGGAGTTTAATCTATGATTTTTCACGTTTTTCGTGTTTTATTTGTCGCTTTAATGGTGACAGGTGTCGTATTTATTGGCTGTGGGGAGGATGAGGAAGATGATCATGAATTGTCTGGCGATGTCCAATCTGTTGGAGCATTAGGTGATGTTGTTGTCCTCAGTGGCAAAATTACAGAAGATACGAAGCTAACTTCAGATTACAAATATCTGTTACGAAGCGGTGTATTTATCGAGACTGGCGCTACTCTTGATATTGAAGCGGGTACTACTATTTACGGGGAAGGTGCCAGTAACGGCACGCTTATCATCTCTCGAGGCGCTAAGATCCAAGCCAATGGTACTGCAGCGAAACCTATCGTGATGACCTGCGATCAAGCACCGGGTTCACGTGCGCGTGGACAGTGGAGTGGACTAATTGTTAACGGAGCTGCACCTATCAATGTTGGTGCCGAAGCCTTCGGTGAAGGGGATACGGGTGCTTATGGTGGAACAAATCCTGCCGATAGCAGTGGCACGTTGAAATATGTTAGAATCGAGTTTGCCGGCATCGAATTCAGCCCAGATAATGAACTAAACGGTATTGCTTTCCAAGGTGTTGGTTCTGGTACCGCGGTGGACTATATTCAGGTGCATTTCAATCAGGATTGATGGAATCGAGTTCTTTGGTGGGACGGTGAACGCCAAGCATTTGGTGTGTAGTGGTATTCGAGATGATTCTTTTGACTGGACCTATGGCTGGACTGGTAAGGGGCAGTATTGGATTGCCCAGCAAAGAGGTGATGATGCTGATCAGGGATTTGAAATCGATAATAACAGTAAGAACAATGAAGCTACACCCCGCTCAAATGCCCAGATTTACAATGTTACCTTAGTCGGGGATCCCAAAGGTAAAGAAAGTGATATCGGCATGTTAGTTCGTGAAGGAGCAACTGGGACTTACAAAAATATAATTGTGATGGGTTTTCGTAAGACTGGTCTTAGAATTGATGGAGACGTATCACAACGATTAGCCAAAGAAGGAAAAACCGTCATACAAAACTGTATTTTCTTTGGTAATACATCAAAGGGTGTTGACAAGCAGTTCCATAGTGATCTCGAAAAAAATATGGCGTTAGATGTGGCCAATAGTAACAGAGTAGTTGATCCAAAATTGGGTGCACCTTACAATTTAGCCGCACCGAACTTCGTGCCAGCTAGTGGATCGCCAGCACTAAGTGGGGCTGCTACTCCACCCTCGGACGGGTTCTTCGATAGAGCTAATTTTGTTGGGGCTATGGGGGCCAGTGACAATTGGGTGTCCGGTTGGACTAACTTTGCCCAAAACTAACTGACTTTTAATATCCACTAGGTTTACTTTTATGTCGTTCAGGCAGTACTTTAATGCTGTCCTACTCCTTACAATAAACTGGAACTGGAAACACTTGCTATCTCTGGTTCCAGTTCCAGTTTGTGTCTTTTTTCTGTTTTTGATCAGCTGTGAAAACAAACAGGATTGGTCTCATGCTCAGGAGGCAACAGACGAATTGGGCCAAGCTATTGTTAAATACCTTAGCTACCAATCGGAAAAATCATTGACTACAGATCAACGATTGGAAAAGCAAGTCGAGTGGCTGCATAAACTTCGTGTTTCCAAAACTGAATATCTCGGCTGGGTGTTGCCAGCTTTTCCGGAAACACATTTCCCCGTCGAATTTGTTTGGTCTAATCTAAACAAAAAATGTATAGTTGGTGGTCGGAAATGGGCCAAGCAGTACCAAAACCGAAGCCTTGAATTTGTCTCCCTCGATTTTGAGAAAGAACCGGTTGCTTACGAAGGATTTAGGCTTTTAAGCGGAACAGTACTAACTGTTAAGAATGGTAACGGACAGGTGAAAAAGCTTCATATTCTTGGCTCCGTCATCGAGAAATCTGGCGAGTACAAACTGCTTAGCTATCGAGATTAAGTATGGCTAAAAATGTCGTTCTTTTTAAGTTTTTGGTCGGTTTTCACTGTGAATGCGTGGATACCCCTAATACTGGCAATTAACAAATGTATCAAAAAAAAACAGTCACCCCAAAAAACAGTGCTGCCTTTACCCTGTCCATAGTTTTTCACATTTTACTAGCTCTGTATATCACATTCTACGCCATAAAGGAAGTTGTAGAGCAGAAGCAAGAGAGTTTTTCGTCCATTACTCATACCCGGCCACCGGGTATGAGACGATTGACCAAGCCCAGAAATCAGATGCGGAAGCTTAAACAGCCACAAATGACGAAACCGACAGCTATCAAGACTCAGAAACCACTGACAACAGCAGTTAGTTTGCCCGTTAGTAATTCTACGGGTTTTACTTTACCTCCGTCACAGTTGCCGTTTACTGAACTATCTGTGGGTTCTCTGAGCGATTCAATGAAAAATTTAATGAACGATTTGCAACCAGTTCGGGTTACTACATCAGTTCCGGTTGCAACGGCTGGCCAATCGACATCATTAGGTATGATGACCTCGCTAGAAGTGGGTAGTTTGGATTCTAGTTTGTCAGATTTTCAACCGGAATCAATAGCAATGGACACAATTGTTTTTGGCAATTCATCTGAGTCGATAGATGCTTATATCAAAAAAGTTAGTGAAAGGATTAAGCGTGCTCAACGATTCGCCCGTACTGCTAACGTAAACAAAGGAGGGACTATTGACGTCCAGTTTGTTCTTGACCAAAAAGGAGATCTAATCTCGGTCAAGGTTAACCAAAGTTCAGGCTCAAAAACCCTTGATCAGATGACGTTAGCGGTAGTTCAGTTAGCATCTCCTTTTTCAAAATTACCTGATGATTACAGCCATAATGAACTTAGTCTGATACTACCTATCATTTTCCAAATACAAGCCAATTAGCCCATTTATTTCAACTTTTTCACATAGAGGGATTATGAAACCAAAAATTCTAATAGTTGAAGATGATATTGAGATAGTCAATATACTAAAGTTTCCTCTGGTACAGTCTAACTTTGAGGTGCATGCTGCCTATGATGGGCAGACTGCTCTTGATTTCATATCGAGAAACAAGCCTGATCTGATTTTGTTGGACTTGATGCTTCCTAAAATTGATGGTTTAGAAGTTTATCGATTAATTTCCCGAGATGACGAAACCAAAAATATTCCCATTATCATGTTAACAGCAAAAACTGAGGAAATCGATCGAATTGTTGGTTTAGAATTGGGAGCCGATGATTACATTGCTAAGCCATTCAGTGTTCGAGAAGTCGTTCTAAGAGTGCAAGCAGTTTTGAGGCGAAACAACAATCCACAAGACTCAGCTGATGTCCAATCAGATTGGGTGAAAGTACATAATATTCAGATCAATCTTGAGAATCGAAAAGTATCATGCCATATGAATGACGGTTCGATCCGAGATATTGAGGAGCTAACAGCCACCGAATTTGAATTATTATTGATATTAACTAAATCGCCAGGTCGTGTCTTCACCCGC
>CAYVHK010000246.1:0-5619 GCA_964451145.1 uncultured bacterium
CGATGACACTATTGTGGGCTTTTGGGGTGATCACGGCGCAGGTTATCCCCGGGGCAAGATCCACGCCTATGACGATGGACTGAGAATCCCGCTGATTATACAATTTCCGCAGAAGTATCAGCACCTGACCTCGGCAGCCCCCGGCGCCACAGTGGATGAACTCGTCATGCACATGGACCTCTACGCGACAACTCTACAACTGGCAGGCATCCCCGTCGCTGAACATATCCAAAGTCGAAATCTGTGCGGCCCCAACAGAGATGAAGCGCGGGAGTTCGTCTGCAGTGCCAGAGATCGGTTGGACAACAACCCGGAGATGATCCGTACCATCCGCACCGAAAAATACCGCTATATTCGTAACTTCCTGCCGCACCAGCCATACGCTTCGTTCTATCCAGACGGCGGTTTTTTTGCCGCCGTGCCAGAGGAGAGAACGCCAGAGCGAGACTTCTGGGAGACTTCCTGCTTGCCAGGTGAACAGAAAATCCACGACCCCGACGGCGTATTTCTGATGCTGGGTCCACCGGTAATGATCCAACAGAGCGGTCTGCCGGAGCATTACCGGCAGTTTCAGATCTGGCAGGATCACAAAGCGGCCGAAGAGTTATACGACATCGAAAAGGATCCTGAAGAGGTGCATAACCTATTAGATGATCCCACTTTCAGTGACGTCGTGGATGAGTTACGGCAGAAGCTGTTTGGCTGGATGATCGAAACCCGTGATCTGGGGCTAATCGATGAAGCAGAGATCGCCGCCCGAGCTGAGCAGTACAACGGCGTCAGCCACGAAGTCGGTGCTCACTGTGATAATTTGGAGCGGATTCTGGAAACAGCCGACTTGGCGCGTATGGGCGAGGATGTAAAGGAAGAGCTCACCAAACGACTGGGCAATCCCGACAGTGCGGTGCGTTTCTGGGCTGTTACCGGTCTGTGCTCGCTTGGTGTGGAACGTACGATGATCGATCGGCTGTCTGCCCTCCTTGACGATTCCTCAATCAGCGTCAGTCTAGCAGCCGGAGACTATCTGGTGCGAGCCGGCGAAGGCGCCGTGGCCCTGCCCGCATTTAAGCAGGCGTTAGCCAGCGATATTCTCTGGGCGCGGCTTCGAGCAGGGGCCTATTTGTCATACCGCAGTCGCGAAGAACTGCAATCTATGAAGCCGCTTATTCCCATCTTGGAGCAGGCTATAAACAAACAGGAGATGTTCGGGCCGGAACATAACTCGCAGATTAAAAGAAACAATTACAACTGCATGCTTGATAATCAGCGGGATGGCATCGTCAGAGTGTGGGTATTGGAGCGGGTGATGAAGAGAATCGAACTGGCCGCTGAGCAACAAGTGTGAACTGAAGTGGCAACAAAGCCCAATATTGTATTAATATTGACCGATCAGTGGCGAGATCACAGGCGATCGGGTATGCCGCTGCCCCTAATGTACAAATGCCATATCTCGATTCATGGGTTGAAAAGAGTACCCGGCTTGATAAGGCTGTATCAACTCGACCGGTTTGCTATCCAGCTCATGCCCGTTTTTTGACTGGGCAATATTCTTTGACACATGGAATTTTGGCAACCAGATTCAGCTTGATCTCACGACCACATTATATGATGCTCTGGTTGGGCATGGCTATGGTACGGCAGACATTGGCAAGTGGCATCTAGATGGGAATAGCCACGAGCAGAATTACATTCCACCTGAACGACGGTTAGGGTTTGGAAGCACAAAAGTTTCCTAAAGCTATTCTAACCATAAACAGGATTGTCAAAGTTGAAGAAGAGGGCCGAAAAACGCCCAAAAAATTAGAAAACGACAAAAGTGCTTACGTCGATGCAGAAGGTATTTTAAAATTGCATGGGGTAGAAAAAAACTTCAGTTTAAGGAAGTGAAAGGGACTTATCTCAAAAGTAGCAAAGAGTTAGAAGCCGGATATATGTTCGGTGATTTACTAAAAAAAATGATGGTGCTTTTAGCCTAAAATTGAGCGACTTTCAAATTAAGGTGCCCCAATTTCTGGTGATGAAACTGAGTGAGGAAATAGAAATCGAAATTTCGATGTTAGCTACTACGGTTGCTTCCAAAAAGCAATCAGAAAAAGAATAAATTTGATCAGGTGATTGAAATGATATGACACAGGTAAAATTTTCGACCATATCATTTCAATCGCCTTCCAACAAAATTAGCCATACCCTTCACCAAATTGAGAAAATTAATGAATAAAGTCATTCAGCGATCGAAGGACAGAGGGTGTTCTAACTTAGGCTGGTTAGAATCGTACCACAGTTTCAGCTTTGCTAATTATGTCAACCCAGATAAAATGAATTTTGGTGCTTTGAGAGTATTAAATGACGATATTGTCGATGTTGGTAAAGGTTTTGGCATGCATTCACATCAGAACATGGAAATCATATCCATCCCACTATCCGGCGGCTTAAAGCATCAAGACAATATGGGAAACCGATCTATTATCCAAAAGGGTGATGTCCAAGTAATGAGTGCAGGTACAGGTATTTTTCATAGTGAATACAACAAAAACCAAGATCAAGAGGTCCAATTTTTACAGATTTGGGTCATACCCAACAAAAATAATGTTGAGCCGAGATACGATCAAATTACAATGAGTAACTTACAAAAAAGAAATCAACTGTACCAAATATTGTCGCCTACACCAGAAGATAACGGTGTTTGGATTCATCAAGAGGCATGGTTTCATTTGGGAGATTTTGATGAAAATAAAACACAAACCTATGAAATTAAAAAAGCAGGCAATGGCGTTTATACCTTTGTAATCGAGGGAAAAGTCACAATAAGTGGAGAGAAACTTGAATCAAGAGATGCTATTGGTATTTGGGATACCCAAGCTATTGAAATATTGGCCGAGAATGATTCTCGGTTTTTAATCATGGATGTTCCCATGATTTGTTAGCTAATCGGCCTGACAATCATAATTTTTAAATCTGATGAGACAATCACACTGGTTTCATTTTATCTATATGATTAGATAGTATTAAAACCAGATGTCCTTAATCTAAATTGCTAGGGAAAAAATGCTAAATCATAAGGAAAAAGGTATCGACGGTCAATTCAATCGTCAAGAAGACGCATTCCGATCTTTTATCAGGAAAGATTCATTTTCAAAATTTCCCGCTGTGGACAACCGTTATCATTTGTATGTTTCATTAGCTTGTCCATGGGCTCACCGCACGATAATAATACGCCAGTTAAAAGGACTAGAAAAAATCATAGGAATGACTGTCGTGGATCCTATTCGAGACGAGAAAGGGTGGCGATTCACTGATGAACCAGATCCCATCAACAATTTTGAATATCTGAGACAGGCTTATATTGCTTCTGATCCTAATTTTGACGCACGAGTAACCGTACCAGTACTTTGGGATTGCTTAAGACAAAGAATCGTAAACAACTCAGAAGATGATTTAACATACATGATGAATACTGAGTTTGAACATTTTTCTCCAACTCAGTTGGATCTCTATCCTGAAAATTTACGGGTGGAAATTGACGAGCTAAACCAAATAATTTATGAAAATGTAAATAATGGCGTCTATCAAGCAGGATTTGCTACTACTCAAGCAGCTTATGAACTAGCCGTGCAAAAATTATTCGAGACACTTGATAGCTTAGAAGAACGACTTTCACAACAGCAGTACTTGCTTGGTAATCAGATAGTGGAATGTGATTGGCGCTTATTTGTCACCTTAATACGGTTTGATGCCGTCTACTATAATCATTTTAAATGCAATCAGAGAAGAATCATAGATTACCCAAACTTATATCGTTACACCTGTCAACTGTATCAACAAGATGGTATTTCAGACACAGTCAATTTTGACCATATCAAAAGACACTACTATATGACTCACCCAGAAATTAACCCGACACGGATTGTTCCTACTGGTCCTGAATTGAACTTTAACTTTCATATATAAAATCCATATCCTTATGACTTCCTTTTTATGCTATTAAATCGGGGTTAGCGATTAAAATTTTTACAAACCTAATTCCATTACTGACAAGAATATGTTAAATTCACCGATTATTACTCTATCGTTTCCTCCATCTGATAATCTTGGTACTGTCTCTCAATTTGTGTCGGAAAAAACCTCCCAAACCTTTTCTAGGTAGGTATGTGCGGTATTTTTTCTTAATATTTTGCTACTGACACAATCGATTATGAATCGATAAGCTAAATAGCAATATTATCTTTTTCACCTCATTTCTGGTTAGCCGTCACAAATTAATCTAACAATTAAGTTAGAATACAGCATATGTTTGATTTTAACGGGAATAAAGTAAAAAAATATCAAGGGAAATTACATGATAATTCCCGATGGATCCTCTTTACTCCTCGAGCAGGAGATATCATTATTTCTACCATTCCAAAGGCTGGAACAACATGGACTCAGATGATTTGCGCTCTTTTAATTTTTCGCTCGGTTGAATTCGGTAAACCATTAACTGATATATCACCCTGGTTGGATCAAACATCAAGGCCAATGGAATATATATCAACCCAATATGAAGCCCAACAGCATAGAAGATTTATTAAAACCCATACTCCTCTAGATGGTCTGCCCTATTATGAGCCAGTCAGTTACATTTTTGTGGGTAGACACCCTTTAGACATGGTTATCTCAGAGTACAATCACCATCAAAATTTCAACCAAGATGTATTTGAAAAGGTGGTGGGAGTTCCAATGGAGAATCCTTTTGAAAATGGAATTGATGACTTTGTTCAAAGAGGAATTGATAATGCTCCAGTCTGGCACCATCTAAAAACATTTTGGCAGGCTAGGGATCTATCTAACGTCCAGCTATTACACTACAGCGACCTGAAATCAAATTTAGCTAATGAAATGGGACAATTAGCTAAATTCTTACAAATTGAGATTGATAGGAAGGAATGTAAGTCCCTATCGGCGTATGCCACATTCGATTACATGAAACAAAATGCTGAAAAGTTAGCACCTGGCAGTACACAAAACTTTTTTAAGTCTAATAAGAATTTTTTTCATGCAGGACGTGAAGGGTTAGGTGAAAAATTATTATCTAAGCAATCTATAGAGGCTTATGAACAAGCCAAGACAAAATATCCAGCTGAAATGGTTCAATGGATAGAATTTGGTAAAAGTGGCTTGTAATGCTAAATTTGGCTGTTAATAATTGAGCTGTTTAATCAAATTAAACTCATCCTGGGGATTGGAATGCTAGAACTGCAGATGAAGAGTTAGTCTTTTCAGAAACTTACTTTTATCAAATTGAAGCTGGAGATTATACAGAAACATGAAAGATGGTGATTCAGAAGCAAATGGCCTATTCTAAATCCTCACCTTTTCCTCGATTCTAAACTTCACTTCCATGTTTCGATCTGGATATGCCGTAATTATTTTTATCAGTACGTTCAGGATGGATTTATGTGATTATTCTGGTCCAAGAATTCTGTAAGTACTAGGTATTTACAGGCACAAAAAACTGAGGACAACTCAGCTGGTTTGGGCTGTGGCTCCATTTTTGGTAAAGCTGACAAACGTTTTCTCACAGTTCCCCTATTCTATTATTCTATCGAGGTTCAAACCTATTTTTTATTCTCCCCTGATTCT
>CAYVHK010000247.1:0-5611 GCA_964451145.1 uncultured bacterium
ATGGGTATAAAGAAAGCTTTCTTGATGATGAGATAGGCACCACTTGGCCATGATGCTCCCCCCACGCGAGACAATGCCACACATTCGCCTAGTGGTCAGAGGTATATACTGCAAACGTACGCCGGCATGAATTGTAAAATAGTCCACACCTTGTTCCGCTTGCTCGATCAAAGTATCTCGGTAGATCTCCCAACTCAGTTCTTCGGCTTTCCCATTGACCTTCTCTAAAGCTTGGTAAATGGGAACGGTACCGATGGGGACAGGAGAGTTGCGGATAATCCATTCTCGAGTCTCGTGAATGTTTTTACCAGTCGATAAATCCATCACCGTATCAGCCCCCCACTTGGTGGCCCAACGCATTTTTTCCACCTCTTCTTCAATTGAGGAAGCGACAGCTGAATTGCCGATATTAGCGTTAATCTTGACTAAGAAGTTACGACCAATAATCATGGGTTCGCTTTCTGGATGATTGATGTTAGCTGGGATAATTGCACGACCCCTAGCAACCTCATCTCTCACGAATTCTGGTGTAATATAGTCTGGAATCTTGGCTCCTAAAGGATCACCTGGATGCTGAAAGTTCGCAACGTCTCGGATTTGAGGATCGTTTTCAGCCACCTCGTAGGCTTGTTCACGCCCTAGATTCTCTCTAATGGCGATAAATTCCATTTCTGGCGTAACAACTCCACGTTTAGCATAGTGCATTTGTGTTACATTATGCCCAGATTTGGCGCGTAAGGGCTGCTGGCATATACCTTCAAATTTCTCTAGTTTGCCGTTTTTCCTATTACTTTCCATCTGGTTTTGACTGCGATAGCCATTGTCCTGTGGCTTGACGGTTCGACCATGATAAGTCTCTACATCATTACGTTCCTGAATCCAGCTCAATCGTAAAGGTTCTAAGCCTCGTCGAACATCACCATCCAATCGTTGGTCCCCCCAGGGACCACTAGTATCATATACTCGTATCTTTGGTTTTGACTGTTCAATAGGTTTCTGACCGTTGTCGGAACCATTTCCGTTTTTGGAGTGGCTGTGTGAATTAGATTCTAGACTAATTTCACGTAGTGGGACCCGCAGGTCGGAATATTGTTGCCCCGAAATGTAAACCTTTTTGCTATTGGGAAAGAATGTCTTCTCTGAAGACGTCGCCTCTTGATCTAATTTATCTGTCATGTTTGGTTCCTTTTGGCTGATAATAATCTTGCTTGGGTTAATTTTTGGTCAAGATTCGATATCTGCTAATCGCAAATTAGGGTGAAGTGAAATAGGGTTATCTAATGCTCGGTAAACTGTATTAAGGCCAGCAGCTACAGATTTTATTAAAGAATCGCCCGTAGCTAGCCTAGCAGTAATGGAAGCAGATAGCATACAACCGCTTCCATGTGTATTAACATCTTCTAATCGACTGAATTCCCACCGGTGAAGTCCATTGCCATCCCAAAGAAAATTAACTGGGTCCCCAGCCAAATGACCCCCCTTCAGCAAAACAGCACATCCAAACTTGTCGCCTAAAGATCGGGTAGCGTCAGCTTGATTTTTTTCATCAATTGGCCCTCCGCCTAGTAGTACTTGTGCCTCATCGGTATTAGGTGTAACTAAACAACACTGTGGAATTAAATCTGATTTATAGACTTCGATAGCCCGATCTGAAACCAACTTTTCCCCACTAGTTGAGACCATTACAGGATCAATTACAGAAGGTAAATGAGTCATTCTTGCTAACCATTCGGCAACCACTATTACGATTTCATTTGACCATAACATTCCTGTTTTGAAAGCTGAAATTGGCAAATTTTGTGTTAATGTTTCTAATTGAATTCGAACCAAATCCGCATTCACTCCCTCTACCGCCGTAATTTTATCAAAATTTTGTGCGGTTAAAGCCGTAACAACGGTAAGACCGTAAACCCGATGAGCTGAAAACATCCTTAAGTCAGCCTGAATACCAGCACCACCACTGGGGTCTGAACCCGCGACTGTCAATGCCACCCGCCTTTTGATAATAGGTTAGCCTTTCCAGATAGCGACTGGCGCAATGATTGCATCAACCATCCCGTGCAAAATTTTCTTATCTTCTGGACATACGATGGCTTGAATACCAGATAACCGAACTTTTTTATTCTGGGTCACAAAATAATAGGGGCGAAGCAAAGCTCGACCTCGCATCGTAACCATTTCTTTTTTTTCGAAATCGTAGTAAGGCATACGCACTTGTTTAGCTTTATGAAACCGCTGCAGAACATGAGGTGTTTCATCGAAGCTGTCTAAAGCTTTTTCAATGGCTTTTTCCCAGTCTTCTGCTGGCATATCATGCCCGATTGACACTCCACGTGCCCCCCATGCTTGATCGGAAAAACCTGACGGTTTTATGACCAATTGACGCTGTTTTTGTGAAATGGGACCCAATTGTCTAAAATCGGTGATTGGCTGGTCTTGAATTGATAGATTGGGAATAGTCGAATGTGGTGGCAATGGACGATTGTCAATAACCCAAGTTTCTGGAATAAGGTTTGCTAATACACTCAGACTACCTTGGCCCAATTCTTTCTCCCAAAAAGTCTTCAACGATGGATGATGAAATAGAGAAAAGGTAAGTTTCTCTTCTAGGTAAGCTTTGGGTGGTGGAGTCATCACCACTTGTCTTTTCTTAGTAGCATAGAGTATCAATTCGGATTTGGGAATGTTCTTCAGGTCAAATAATTCAAAAAAACGATAAATAATATCGATTTGAATTCGTTCACCCCCTTTTTTATTATCTTCGACTAACTTTTTTTCCAAAAACAGACCAGTTTGACTATCATTGGAATCTTGAAAAATGATCTCTCTAGGATGAATTACATAAGCTGAAAGTCCTGATCGGCATAATTGATCAGCCAACCAAACCATCTCTTGTCGGTAGCTATCGGACTCGTCAGATACGACAATCGCTAGTGTCGGGCGTTGATTGTTCGATACGGATCGAATCATCTCAGCGAAACCAAGCACAATTCCGTTTTCACCACCGGCCACATCAATATCTAGTGCTGCATATTGGCTTGCTAAGCTGCCGGTAAAACCGATACCACCAGGTACTGAATCCAACTCGCTAATCACCATTCCGTTCTCAGTCGGTATAATGTCTGGTCGAATTACGGATGGCAGTTGGCTTTTAAATCGACGCATCCGACCATATTCTATTAAGTTTGTTGGTTTCCCACGATCCAAATATTCGGCCACCCAATCAGGCTGTATGCCGCGAACGCTCTGGGAATAAAGCAAATTACAGGTTTGGTAAAATTTCAGCAGGTGTGGTCCTAAGACCTCAAGCCAAGAATAATCATCGTCAGAAACGAAAAACGGGGTTGGCGAAATTCGCCAAGGAGCATTGCTTTCGCTGTGAACATGTCTTTGCTGACTGCTATATAGACCACTGTTTGGAATTTCAGCGTTGATCTGTAAACACAGCCTTTTCCACTTGTCACTTTTGTTCAAAAGAAATTCCTTCTTATCTTCGATTGTTAAAACCGATTTGGATGGCCATTTCTAAAAAACGACCTGTTTAACAAACATAATAGTTGGCAATGATGTGATTTTTTCTACTACATGACGTGGCACTTTACTATCCACATTGATTAACATTAAAGCGTGATTTTCTTGTTCTTTCCGACCTACAGCCATATCAGCGATGTTGATATCGTAATTCCCCAACTTAGTGCCAATCATACCGATCATACCGGGTTGATCTCGGTTATAGATGACAAGCATATGGCCTTCCGGTTCGGCGTGTAGGTGAATATCATCGATGCGCACCAATCGAATGTCATCTGAACTTAGAACGCTACCTTCGACTATACGCTCCCCCTGATCTGTTACTACTGTTACTGCTAATGAATTGGTAAACTGATTTTGGGTGCTATGCTTGGTTTCAGAAACATGAATACCCCGTTGTTTAACTTCCAAAGGAGCGCTAACGTAATTAACGCTGGCTTGTAGGATCGGTTTTAGGAGACCCGCCTGTACTGCCACACTTACCAGTGCTACATCTTGCTTAAAAATATCACCATTGAAGCGAATTCTAATTTCTGAAATTTGTCCTTCAACAATTTGCGATTGAAAACTTCCGATCCGTTCTGCTAGTTTGAGGTAGGGTTGTAAGACATCGAATTTTTCCATATTAGGTTGGTTAAGCGCATTTTCGATGGGCAATTGATAAAGTGAGTCAATTACCTTTTGTGCCACTTCGGTGGCTACCATATTTTGAGCCTCTGCGGTCGACGCGCCCAAATGTGGTGTAGCCAAGAAATTGTCTAACCCCATCAGCCGATAATCAGCGGGTGGCTCGTGCTCAAACACATCGAGAGCGGCACCCGATATTTGCTGATCTTTTAGGGCCGTATAGAGTGCAGATTCATCGACAATTCCGCCCCTAGCACAATTAACCAACCTGCAGCTTGGCTTCATCAAACCAAATTCACGTGTACTAATGCTGTGGTGGGTTTCGGGTGTCAATGGTACATGAATTGAAATGTAATCAGCAGTCTCAATAAGGGTGTTCCGATCGACTAACTTAATACCCAACTGATCTGCAGCTTGAACCGAAATGTAAGGATCGTAAGCCAGTACTTGCATGCCGAAGGCTTGTAAGCGGCGAATAACTTCGGAACCGATCCGACCAACGCCAATTACGCCAAAAAATTTCCGGTACAGTTCATTGCCCATAAATTGACCACGAGACCACTCTTGACTTCGTAAAGACACACCTGCTGGTAGAATGTGCCGAGATAGAGAAAGCATTAGGGCGATAGTATGTTCAGCAGCTGCTACGGTATTACCAGCTGGCGTATTGAAAACCAGAATCCCTTTTTGGGTGGCGGATGAAATATCGATATTATCTATGCCAACTCCAGCCCGACCGATGACTGTCAGATTCTTTGCCGCCTGAATAACGGCTGCGGTGACTTGCGTTTTGCTCCTGATAATCAAAGCATGATAATTACCAATCAGATCAATTAGTTCATCTGGGCTAAGCCCAGTTTTTAGATCGGTGATTAAGTCGGGTTGGTTATAAAGTAAATCTAGGCCGGATCGAGAAAGCGAGTCGCTGACCAGTACTTTCATTTTTGTCCTATTGATGAACTTTCCAATACTACCAAGGATAGGTAGATAACAACTAATTCTATCACTGATCAATAACAAATTCAAGCATCTTTGTCTGGTTATACTTAAATGTTAGCAGATCAGAATTTCGTTTATCTGACTTACTATTAGATATAACCCTTACAAAAATTATCTGAAAAAGTATGGCAATTTCAAGCACTAATCTTCTTGATTTTTGTAATGGTCTACTATAACTTGTTAGGTGAAAAATGTAATCAGGTTCAGCTATATCAAATATGATCAAAAAATATCTTGGATAGAAAATTGAGATTTTAATTGGAAAGAATCTTTCGATTCTTATATTATTAGGAATTGAAGTGAGAAAAAGTGTGTGTTTCCTAAATTATTTAAAAAAATAAAAAAACTATTTTAGGAGAAACTATGTTTTTAAGATCAGGAATATAGACGAATATTCATATCTGTTTAGATACGATCCTCCCATATAACAATTATTCAAAATAGCTGAAACGAG
>CAYVHK010000248.1:0-5512 GCA_964451145.1 uncultured bacterium
AATGAGAGAATATTCTACGATAAATTGTTAGCTTAAGCTAACATGGCTGATTCTGCTTGGGTTAGGATCTGCGATCTAGCTAGATCAGCTGCTTCTTGGGCAAAATCAGCATCGATGATACACAAGCTACCATTAGAGTACAATTTTGGTATTTGTCTATATTATCTCTATTGGTAATTGATAAAAACAGTAGTCCCCATCTCAATGTATAGGTCTTTGTCCTCTGGCTTAACACCTCGCATACAAACTGCCACACCGGTACCATTCAACTGTTCGGCTACATGTTGAACACAATCTTCGACCGTTTTGAGAAAATGGTTGGGATAACTCTCCAAACTAAAACTTAAGTCTGCAGGGCCAAACGAAACGCAATCAACACCTGACTTAGCTAATTTTCGGGCGTTGGTTACCGAGTTAATGGACTCAACTTGTATCCACAAAATCCCATGCTCTTTCCACCACTGACTATAATCTAAACGATCCCGATAGTGTTCAGAAAGCGGACGAGATGCTCCTCCCCAACTACGTTTTCCAAATTGTGGGTAGTAAAATGCATTGACTGCAGTATCAACGGTAGCTTCGAGTTCCACTTGTGGAACCTCGATACCTGTTGGCCCTAAATCGAGCATGTTACCAATCAGATGGGCTTGCTCAGTATGCTTGATGCGAAATATTACTTCAGCTTCGTACTCGTCGGTTAAACGACAAAAATGAAATAGCCGTTCTTCGTTGAACGGATCATGTTGACTATCGGTAGCGACAAAGTCAAAACCACCTTCGTCTAAAATAGATCGTATTTCCTCTGGCTCAGTCATAATTGGGATATGACGACCGTTAAGTACTTCTCCATCTTTCGTCCGTTGCTTCAAATTGTCGGTCAGCATCGATTACCCGCTCCTTTTTGTTTTAATAATGTTTTATTATCAGGGGTTGGCCTCGGTTTTTGCCAGTTTCTAGGCTTCCTTTTTTTCTTGCGTTCTGATGAAATTTTGGTCTTATTTTTCTTAATCAACAACTCCACCACTTTTGTTATTACTCCACGGTTCAACATATTGAATAGCCTAATAAATTAAAATGAACTCATAGAAAAAAGTACCATTACGGAAAAACGAATACTGGATAAATTTATTTGATACTAGATATTTCAGAGTTAACTCAGTCTTTAGTGTAGATAACACAATTGGAGCTAAATTAAATTAGCTCAACAGCCTAACCAACTATAACAATTGTTAATACTTGGTTACTCTTTGTGCTGAATAACGCCTAGCGAAGGCCTGCAACTCAAACAAACTGGCAATTTTCTCTGGCTGATAGCTTCGAACCACAATTGGTTCTATTCGATAGTGGTCTTTCAAGCCATTATAGCTTTGTCGTTGTTGTTCTGTCAGGTTTTGAGTCCGAGGCGTCGATACATATCGTAGATCCACATTCCAACGCACATTATTGCTTCTATTGAGTTTACTGGCATGAAACGTCAGATTCGACAACAGAAGAATATCACCTTGTCTCATTGGCAGGGCCAATGGCTGACCTAGTTGTTCCACATTTTCAAAGGTGTAGATCTTA
Source organism: uncultured bacterium (assembly GCA_964451145.1). Taxonomy (GTDB): domain Bacteria; phylum Poribacteria; class WGA-4E; order WGA-4E; family UBA9662; genus TMED15. The sequence continues at coordinate 1,567 of CAYVHK010000248.1, forward strand.
TTATCTTCGCCTCGCTCGCCTTTGAGCAAGTTCCATTTGTGACTCCCTGGTATAACGTAGAGACAACCATTGTCTTCATTTGTGTCCACTAAAGGTATCCAAAGAGTCACTACATGCAGATGTTGGGTCACCTGACCATAGTATTGGCTATCTTGATGCCAAGGGAAAATAGCACCTTGGTTTTGGGGTAGTTTAAGTCGAGTGACGTAACTACCCGTCCAAGAGATTTCGGGACCGATCAACGATTCTAACATATCTAGAATGACTGGGTGTTGGATGAGATGGAACAGCTCTGGGCAATCGAAAGCTCTTACCAAATCCCACAAACTTTCCCTCAACTCAGTTTGCTGATTAATTAAGGCCAATCGACGCTCAAAAGATTCATTTTCATATAAGCAGGATATCTTCTCTGCATGGTAGAGCTGAGAAGCATGCTTGTCCACCAATAGCGAAATCAAGGCACAAACGATCGCTAGGTCCGATGGTTTCAGCACCTGCCTCATTAGCAAATAGCCTTGGTTTCTATATGAATCTACTTCTGAAGGGTTTAGGTGTGCCATTGGTTTTCTACCAGTATTAAGGCATGAACATACCACCACTGACATGCAGTGTTTGCCCCGTAATGTATTGTGCGGCCTCCGAAGCAAAAAAGCTAACGGCGTGAGCGATATCCTCAGCAGCCCCCGAACGACTGATTAGAATTGGAATACCTAACCAGTTTCTGGGCTGATCCGACAGAATCTGTATTGGTGTTTGTCTATCCTCAGCCAATTCTCTGCTCGTAGGACCAGGGCAAATACTATTAGCGGTGACGTAAGGGGCCCCCTCATGAGCGATTCCCTTGGTTAAGGCAATTAAGGCGGCCTTAGATGCCGCGTAAGTAGCAAAGGATCCACCTCCACGCCCATATACAGCTATATTTGATGAAATGGAAATGAAACGGCCGAACTGTCTTTCTACCATGCTTGGTAATAATTGGCGCGCTAGAACTAGCGTGGCGCGTGCATTCACGTTCATTACTTGCTCCCATTCCTCGTCAGATGTATCAATGATCTTGTTCGGTTGTCCGATTCCAGCGTTACTCACTAAAATATCAACTTGACCGAACAATTCTTCAGCTTGGGATACCAAGTCTTTGCACTGATCGGTATCAGCGACATTGGCCGGAATAACCTCCGCACGTCCACCCGCTGCTTCGATTTTATCTTTTATCCGCTTCGATTCTTTCTCACTAGAATTATAATTGATCACGACATTTGCCCCTGCATCTGCCAAAACTAGTGAAATAGTAGCACCAATACCACGTCCGCCACCTGTAACCAACGCCACTCGGCCTGAAAGATTGATTTGTCCAGCCTGCATATCTTCTACAGGTGGCACTGACTTCTGATTGTGTTGCATACTCACACTCCTTCATCGATAAAAAATTCAAACTATATGGTCGTAGAAATTTCTTTTTAACTTCTCGGTATGGTTCGGGGGAACTGCCAACAAAAAGAAAAAGAGGAGAAGCAATACCCATTTTATTTGGTTTTTGGTTAACTCTACTTCACTTCAGAATAACCATCTTCTTAGTTTCTATGTAATCACCAGCCTGCAACTGATAGAAGTAAGTTCCTGAAGATACTTGTTCTCCAGTATCTGTCTTTCCATTTCAATAAATTGCTTTAGTTTCAGTAAACCGAATCAGTTTTCCTTATTTGTAATAGCTACCACATAACAAGAGATTTTCTGATTGATACATTTTAGAACACCATGAGCTTTCCCATATGAATCTTGGCTTTACAACTCGTCTTGGTAAGCTGATTTGAGCTCTCCCCAAGTAACAGCTATTTTTTCTTTGGCTGAGACGGATAGAAATGCTTCTGTTCCACTCTTCATCAGTTGGTTTATTTCTTCAGTTGATAAAGCCCTACCTTTATAGATAACAACTTCATCTAAGACGGCATTCATAAACCGATTAGCGTGCGTCATCATGTGTAAGTCTCCATCGTGGGTACCAACATCAAAGTCAGCACCTTTCTTCTCACTTTTAACTACCCCATCCAGGTACAAATACATAGTTCCTTTGGCTCTAGTACCGACCACATGATGCCATTTTTCATCGTTAATTTTCTGACCTGCGGCAATATGGAAGCTTTGTCCTCCAGCATCTCGACAAAAAAAGCTGACATCCCCATCTGATTGTTTCCCTTGGTTGGCATAATAGAGGGCATACCAAGGTTGCTTTTGCCCTTGGGGGCCATAACTTTTTGCAACAAGCATTGGAGGCTGACCATGGTCAGCAGTGATTTTAACCCAACAAGCTAATGTGAAATCCGTACCTTTGGGGAATTGGAAGTCCTTATGGTTTTTGACCTCTATCCAACCATCCTTGCCTTCAAAGGCTAGTGCACCATCAAACCTTCCGTCTTTAATCCATTCGACTTTCCCGTGAATTTTACCGTCGTGCCCATTACCAGAAATGTCCTTAAGCATATTGTTTTTTTTGTTAAAGATCCAAGCGGCAACAGGGTCGTTAGCAGCTGAAGCTATAACAGTTAACATTAATAGGATAAAGAAAAAAAAGATCCTATGTTTTAATGAAACAGACCTAATTACTAATTTGTACATTGAATAGAGTCCCCGTTAAATTGGTTCATAATACTAGCAGGATATTCAAAAGAAGGCAACCAGCTAAAATGGATAACATTCAAGGTATTAGTCGATTAGAACTGAATGAATTACAGTTCATGTAGTTCGTAAGATGGATATGAATTCCAAAGGTCGGGAAAAAGCATTACCAACTGAAGCTGATACCAGCTTGATTACTCGGTACACGAGTTATTTTTTGCGCGGGTATGAACAAAGAATCTTAGATTTTGATATTGACTTTTAATATTAATAGGTATAGATTCTCAACAATAAGAACCATTTACTTATTGATTGGTAAATATGGTTATAGATGATACATTCGAATCTGGTTGACAACTTCAAGATGAAGGATTGGGAGTTAGCCAGAACAGATGTCGTCTTGACATTGCAGTTAAGTTCCTTCTCAGTTAAGGCTGCTTTTGTTCTTTTTTGAAGTCTAACAACATATATCAAATTTATCGTCGGATAACAGTTAATGTCTTTTTCTTACTGCAGGATATATTGTATTTTATTTTTATTGTCAGTTTCTATTTGTACTTTTGCTCAACAGACAAATCCTTTTTTGTCTCTAGCTGAAACAACTTCAACCGCGCCAACTTGAAGTGGCTGACCTGGTGAAGGAGCACCACTTCGGGGAAGTGGTATAAATAACAAGTGGTCGATCTCTGGGCGTTTTGTGGATACAGAAATGGAACGACCTCGCTGGCGTTTCACCTTAAATTACAGGATACATCAAAAATTGCAGTTTGGTTTGGAATACAATCCCGTTATCAGGGAAGTTAGGCCGATTTTTAACTTATTTTTGATGACTGAAGGCGAAAGTATTTGGAGACCTGCTTTGTTTTTAGGGACTAGTTCTGACCGTATAGGTTCACCTGCAGACAAGCAAGCCTACTTTCTCACTCTTAGCAAGGGTTTGCCAATATTTCCGGTTTCGGTCTACGTCACACTCAATTACTCTGAATGGAACAAAGAGTTAGGTAAGGCAAACGTGAATATTCCGTTTGGTATGACGGCTAATCTTGGCCAATACCTTTCGGTTCGTCCGATGTATGATGGTGATAGATTTCATTTAATGTTGAATTATTTTGCAGATCATTATGGTATAAGTTTGATGTATATTTGGTTGGAGAGAGGAGGGATTTCGACTTCGGTTCAATTTTAATTTGGTTTTACCTTCCAATCAACATTCTTGAGAATGAAGTTTTCCCTTTATTTCAAAAAAAGGGTACCAACAGGTGCTGATACCCGCCTAATTACCCCGTAGGGTCAATACCCTCCGTGCGGGTTACCTTCAATTACATTCATACTT
>CAYVHK010000249.1:0-5495 GCA_964451145.1 uncultured bacterium
GCAATATTTTTTTGAACAAGTGACGTATCCTTTGCCTATACTGGCTATGCTAAAATCCTACCATACTTACTAGATTTTAACATAGCTAGTTATGAACCAAAGAAAAATAGGAGAAAACCATGGCAAAAATAAAGTCTGTTAACTGTATTCAGACAAGACACAGTGGAATGTGGACTATCGTCAAGATTATGACCAACCAACCTGGGTTGTACGGTATTGGATCAGCCAGCGATGTCAACCATCCAAAAACTGTTATGCAAGCGATTGAAACTATTAAACCAATGCTAATTGGTCGATCAGTCGACCAAATCGAAGATATTTGGCAGTGTATTCATACTAGTGGTTATTGGCGAAATGGTTCCATTTTAAATACCGCCTTAGGAGGTATTGATATAGCTTTATGGGATATTAAAGGCAAGGTGGCCGGCTTACCGATCTACCAACTACTGGGCGGAAAATGCCGGTCAGCAGTGCCTTGCTATGGACATGCTGGTGGTTCAGAATTACCGGAGCTCGAAGATTCTATTCGTCATTTCATGGAAGAGGGATATCAGGTTATCCGATGCCAATTAGGAGGGTATGGTGGTGGCGGATTCTCCCCAGCAAATCAGGCCCCACAACCTGACCCTCCTTGGTCGATCGACCGAAATGTATTCAGTGATGAAGCCTATGTAGAAAAAATTCCGCAAATGTTTGATTATCTGCGTCAGAAATTGGGATTTGATGTTAAACTAACACACGATGTGCATGAGCATTTAAGACCACAATGTGCAGTTCAGTTATCGAAACTATTAGAACCGTATCGACTTTTTTTCTTAGAGGATGTTCTACCACCGGAACATATTCACTGGTTTCGTTTGATTCGCGATCAATGTACGACTCCGCAGGCCATGGGAGAGTTATTTACTCATCCGAACGAATGGATGCCTTTGGTAACCGAACGTTTGATTGATTTTGTTCGAGTTCGTGTTTCAAAAGGTGCTGGTATTACCCAATGTCGAAAAATTGCTACGCTGTGTGAATGGTTCGGCGTTCACACAGCTTGGCAAGAAGGTGGGGATAACGATCCCGTGAATCAAATGGCCGCTTGTCATCTGGATTTAGCCAGTCCAAGTTTCGGTATTCAAGAAGAGAATCATTTTAGTCCAGAGGAGTTGGCGGCTTTCCCAGGACATGGAATTATTAAGAAGGGCTATTTGTACACTAATGATCAACCAGGACTTGGCATCGATATTGATGAAGGCAAAGCCAAATCCTTACTAAACCCTGATGAAGCCAGTCGACCTCGCCACTTTATACCAGATCGCCGAGCCGACGGCACCACGGTTCGGCCATAATGCAATTTTTCACAATTTGGTAAGAAATTTAAACTGTCGGTTCGTGGTTAATTATATACTGGCACTTCAAATTGTCAGCGGATTGATAATGCGTAGTGATATGATGCCAATAAATCTAAATCAGAGCATCTGTAGCAGGTTAATCTAGCTTAACGCAACAGCAGAATGTTTGTTGATCTTTCATAGTGTAGTGGTTGTTCAAAAAACGGTCAGCTAAGCAAGATTCTAAACCCAATGGCCAAACCAATTATTAATGAAGATTAATAATATTTGTTGTTAATATGAAAAATCGAGTCTATATAGCCAACATAAAAAGCGTGTTTCCTCAATCTTACTCATCAAATCAGGCTGTCGACTTGCTTTATCCAGCTCACAAAGCCAGCAAAAAACTGAACCAGTACGCCAAGAAAGTTGCCAAATTCATAGGTATAGAAGAACGTTTTTCAGTCCTTGATGAAAAACGTTTTCCTGAAAGAAAATTGTTTCAACCAACTTATCACCCACTACATTGGGGAAAAATAATTTTAAAAAAAGTTTCAGAGGGAATTAATCGACAAGAAATTGGCTTTGTTAGCGTTTCGTATAACATCACTTCACATATTAATGTGTTGCCTAATTTGGCATGTCAATTGGCTTTAGATGTCAACCTTGAACTAGACCAAATGCCAGAAGAAATTGCTTATTATGGTTGTGCTGGTGGATTGTTCTCACTTAAATCAGCCGTTGAATATTGCCAGAAAAACCAAAAAGCTGCTTATGTCTACAACTTCGATCAATGTTCATGGATTGCCAATCCCATCTTTGACCAAAAGCACCCAGATTTTAAAGTTAACTTAATATCTTCCCTATTGTTTTCAGATGCTGGTGTTGGTATGCTCGTTATACCAGAGAATATGAAAGATCGGTTTGAACAACCACTGATGGAAATCATTGATTACCAGACTGATTTTCAACTGGGTACGGCTGTTGGTATGCGGGATGGATATTTGATATTAGGGGAAGAAATTAAGAACAACATGCCTGATATTGTATCTGAAAAACTCATTAAACCTATTTTAAAAAGGAATAAGTTGACTGTTAATCAAATACAGGAGTGGAGCCTACATCAAGGAGGACTTCCAATCTTACAGTCGTTCACTGATGAAAAGAATTTAAACATTACTAATAATCAAATTAAACGGTCTAAGAAGATGTTTCAAAAACATGGAAATCTCAGCTCGCCAAGCGCTTTTGTTGTGCTAGAATCTTTTTTTCAGGAGCCAAGTCAAAACCTATCCTATGGTGTAATAACAAGTTTCGGAGCTGGATATTATCTCGGCACATTCCTTTACCGACGCTAATTTAGCCGTCTTTTTCTGATATGAAACAGTCAAAAAGATCGTTCAAATTTGCGCTCTCGACAATAATTAGAGGTCTTATTTGGGTGTTTATTTCTTTTACACTTCTATTGGATAAACTTTTTTTCCCCCTCCAAAGTAAAATTAGAAAACCGATTTTTGTTATCGGGCATTTACGTAGTGGTACTACCTTTCTTCACCGATTTATGTGTGATAATTGTACAGATCTAAAAGGAATGAGGCTTTTAGAAATGCTTTTCCCTGCGATTACTGCCCAAAAAATACTGGCACCACTAATTCCTCTTCTCAACAAAATATCACTTGACCATATTTATGATCCAAAAATTCACCGGACAGACTTATCGTTGCCTGAAACTGATGACATTGCTATCCATTTTAGATATGGTGAAGGTATTCTTTCTTGGGTTTATTTCGACTCTTGGCAGAAATACCCTTCAAACGAAGAGTTACAAAATAGCGTACGTAAATCAGCAACTAAAGAAAAATTTATCCATTACCTCGGTCTGATTCACCGGAACAACATCTACAAATCTTCTCGGAGAATTATATCTAAATCTTTTTTCGCTATTTTCAACATTGAAACAATATTGAAACAATTTCCAGAAGCCAAAATTATTATTTTGTTACGGGATCCATTGCAAGCTGTGCCATCGTTAATGTCTCTAGAAAAAAGTGTCCAAACGGGCCTTTACAATTTCGAAAACCAAAATAAAACAGACAAAGCAAGATTTTTTCAAAATTTATATGCCATGTCCTTACTTTATTACCAATATTCAGCTAAAGTTATTTCCGATCACCGATTCAAGAATAATCTGATCTTGGTTACATATGATAATCTTAAAGACAATTTTAGAAACACTATTCTTGGAATTATGGATCATTGTGATCTAGAAATCAGCATCGAGATGTTTCAGGCCATCGAAGCTCAAATACATCAACAAATGAACTACACTACTGGACATAAATATCAGTTGTCAGATTTTGGATTCAACACAGAGCAACTTCAAAAAGATTTTAGTTTCATTTATCCTTTTTTGAAAAGTAAAGATTGCACAAAACCTTCATCTAGACAACTTAAAATTTACGAATAATACGAAGATTAATGATACAACTACTTATATTAATGATCTATTATGTATAATAATCTAATCGAGCCTAGCCGAATTACTCAGCTAGATTTAATTTCATGATGAACAAGGAAAAACAAAATGTCCAAGGACACAAAAATCGCTTTCGTAGCTGGAAGAGCTAGCCATGGTAGTGGCGCTCACGAACATCCTGGTGGTTGTCAATTTCTGGCTGATATGCTAAATCAACATGTCGATGGGGTCGAAGCCGAAGTCCATTTATCTTGGCCAACTAATCCAACCGCTTTTGAGAACGTTTCAGCTATTGCAGTCTATTCAGATGGTGGGCAAGGGCATCCTATCTTACCTCACTTAAAACAGGTGGCAGATCTTGCTAAGCAAGGAAAAGGTCTGGTAATGATGCATTATGCTATTGAGGTACCAAAAGGAGAAGCGGGTAATCATTTCGTTAACTGGGTTGGTGGCTACTTCGAGACGCATTACTCAGTCAACCCGCATTGGGTAGCTAAATTTTCCAATTATCCGGATCATCCGGTTGCTCGCGGTTTAAAACCTTTTGAAATGGATGATGAGTGGTACTACCATATGCGTTTTAGCGATGATATGAAGGGAGTAACTCCGATTTTGAGTGCACTAGCCCCCGAGTCAACCTTAACCCGCCCAGATGGCCCACACAGTGGGAACCCACATGTTCGATCATCCGTTGCCAAAGCGGAAGCACAACATTTGGGTTGGTGTATTGAGCGGCCAGACGGTGGGCGTGGAGTTGGTTTTACTGGCGGACACTATCACAAAAATTGGGGCCATGAACAAATGCGAAAATTCATGCTTAATTCGATTCTTTGGGCAGCAAAAATCGATATTCCCATGGAAGGCATCACTACTCCGAAACCAACCACTGAAGATCTTGACGCTTATATCTAACTAGCCAAGGTTCAAATTAGTCCTACCTTTGCATGGCATATATATAGCAAAGTGCAGGGCTAATTTTTTGCCATAAATTGGCACTCAAGAGTATTTGGATAGCAGGCTTTGATAATCCTGTGGCGTATCTATATCTTTCAAAATACTATCCGTTTCTACTGGTAAATAGTAAATGTTATCCAAATACCGATCCAAAATCTCTTTCATGCCGCGACCATTCCAGTCCAAGGCTAATATCTCGCTTATTAACTTACAATCAAAAATGGCAGGATGACCTCTTTGATCGTGGTAACGAGGTATGGTAATCGGTAAAGTTGTTGATTGATGAGCATTAATAACAAGATTGATGATTTGAGCTGTAATTAAGGGCTGATCGACAAGCGTAAGAGCAAATGCGGTGTTAGTAATGGATATTTCTTTCAACGCTGACTGAATAGAAGTCAACATGCCAGATGGATAATCGGGGTTATTGATGACTCGTAACCTTTGGTTGGTTAATTGCGGCTCAATCTGTTGATGAATTAGTTGATGATCATGTCCGAGAACAACTAGTATTTCATCTAAAGATGAGGCGAGTAAAGCAGAAATAACTGTCTCAATTACCGTTCGATTGCCAAAAGGCAACAATTGCTTTGGCTGCCCCATGCGAGTCGACATACCGGCAGCTAACAATATACCAGAAATTTTCATAACTCGATAAGATAGTTGTCAGTATTGATTGTGATTAGTTGGTGTTTTATCAGTTTTTTGCATTATTCTGTCATATTGAAGGGACTTGCATAGTTCTG
>CAYVHK010000250.1:0-5491 GCA_964451145.1 uncultured bacterium
ACTTGAGATCCGAAAGCTGACTGAAACAAAAGACGAAACTTGGAAAATGGTACAGAGCAACGAAACTTGGAAAATAGTACAGGTGAAAATTAAAGAAATTTGCTTTTTGTTTTTGTCTAATCAGTACAATAATGACTTGCAACATGTGGATAACCACGCAAGGTATGAGGAACAGATTCTGCGACAAATAAACAATAAAATTTTTTCCAATCCAAAATATGCTGAGTTCAATGATTTTGTTGTTGGCATTAGAATTAGAAATCTTTATAAATATACGAGGCCGGGGACTGAAGAATAGAAATAAGAAAACCAAATTGGAAAAATTACATTTTGTATTGTTTGGTCAAGTATATGCATCTATTCATTGCATATCAAAAACATTCATTGAGGATATGAAGAGGGGATTCTTTGTTAATTTGATATTGAATATTGACTCAAATGGAATTCATTAAATTAAATAAGTGTGAAGTTTTATTTAGCATTGAAGCGTTACTCATATACACAAGTAATTAAAAACTAATAGGTATCAATATCAATCTATGGCTGAAAATATAGAAACGCCTGATGAGAACGTAGAGGAAACGACAGCGGCAAATCCAGAGGACCAAAGGGCGCAAGCAGAGAAGCGTAGCGTTTTGTTTATAGTCTATCCTATATTACTGGTTTTAGTGGCTGGGATTGCTGTGCTGGGAACCAGTTTTTTTTTAGGACGAGAGTCAACTACTGAGCAAAATGTGGCCCAGATCCAGTATAAGGGAGATACTTTAGGATACAGAATTAATCCAGATTCACGGGCAATTTTCATTCCCCCAGTGGTCAACGACCCCATATCCGTTCAACCCAAGAATGATAATAGGATGCTGGCAATGGTCCGGTTACAACTAATTGTTGAATCAAAAGTTCACCAACGTTGGAATGGCTTACAACCGGAAGTCCTAGATATTTTGCGGGGTGAAATCCGAGACCAGATTACTCTTGTTCTGGCCCAAAAAACTACCGCTCAACTACAAAATTACGACAAAGGAAAAAGAGAACAATACGCCCGAGATATTCGTGATGCTCTTAACATGTATGTGTTTAATCAATTTACCGCGGCGGGAAGCAACAAAAAAATAAAGAAAGGTCAGCAGAAGAAAAACATTACTACACACTTCCCCGCAGATCCGATCAAAAAAGTAGTGTTCTATGAAATGCTGGTGGTCAACAATTAGTTATAATTAATTCTGTATAGGCAGATAATGACAGACGACACAACCTTATCACAAGATGAGATAAACGACTTAATTTCTGGTCCAGTTAGGAACTCAGAGGGCGAGACTGATGTCTCTGGTCTGCTTGATAGCCTAACTGGTGGGACTTCTCCGAGCAGCGAAAAAAATGATAGAAAATATGAGCCCTTCAGGCTCGGTGAACAAAGAGGGAGCACTTCCAGAAACTATGATAAAACCATCGAAACACTCCATCAGCAAATGGCTCGATCTTTGGGCATATCCTTGTCTGGGATGCTAGGTGGGTTGATCGATGTTGAGTACGAGACTATTGATGCACTCAGCTATGGCGATTATATTATGTCGTTGCCTGAGATATCATGTCTAGGACGTATCAAATTGCCAGGTGCCGCCGGTAATATTATTGTAGAAGTAGATCTGGAACTGGTTTTCCCAATTGTGGAAAGGCTTCTGGGTGCTAGAGGACTGACAACTGCTAGCACCCGGCGTTTAACAGAAATTGAACTAAGAATTGTCGAGCGCTTATTTGAAGAAATCATAATCAGTATGAACTCGACTTGGCGACAACTTAAAGATGACGTTAAATTCATCTTAGATAGCGTAGAGACAGAAGCTGACTCAATTCAGGGAGGAACAACGGCCGACCAAATGACATATGTAGTTATCAGTATCAAGTTTGCTGATATACAAGGTAAGATTAGCTTCTGCTATTCCTCCAGCGTAATTGAGCCCATTTTGTCAGAGAATACGTTAGAGGAATTAGTTAATCACAGCTTGACTGTTGAAATAGAGGAAAAAGAAAAAGCATTTCAACAATCACACGTGAAAAGCGGTGCCAGTAAGACAAATGTTTGGATTCGAGCTGTTTTACCGAAAACGAGCTTGCCGATTCGCGATTTAAGTGAGCTAAAGGTCGGTAGTATGATTGAACTTGACACTCAAGTTCGGAACAGCCAAATAATAGACCCGATCATTGTAGAAGTTGAAAAACAGCCACGATTTTATGGTCGTCTTGGTCGATACGATAAAAATAGAGCAATCAAAATCACTAGCCTGTACGAAGAAGACTAACATAAGAGAAAATTAAAAGTGGGAGCATAAAGTGGTAGAAGACCAAAGTGCTATTAATGACAGCGTTCTCTCTAGCGATGACGAAGTTGCCGAGGATGAAATCGGCCTTGATGCAGGCGATTCGGAGGAATTAGTCAGTGGGATGGACGTTATGGGCGAAGATTTTACCATGGAAGAACCGATTCAGGCGACTGACTCCCTACAAAATGTTCCACATGCATTAGAGTTATTGCAAGATATTAACTTAGATGTTGTGGTTGAGTTGGGACGAACACGTAAGGCACTTCGTGACATCTTGGCTTTTACCCCCGGAAACGTAATTGAGCTGAATAGCTTGGTCGGTGACTCGGTCGATGTTTTAATTAACGATCGCCTGATCGCTAAAGGAGAAGTCGTGGCTTTTGAAGAGCAATTGGGCGTGCGAATTACCAGTATTGTGACAGCTGAAGATCTAATCAAAAAAACAATGCAATGATTTAGTGTGTATCCAACCTTGCCCCTGCAATCAAACCGATTTTCTTGGCATTGCTTCGTTTGTCTTGTCTACATTTGCTTTCATCTAGTAGCAAATGTTTGGGCTCAAGTAGTACCATCTGAAAAATCGTCTAATTTCACTCCGCCGCCTGGTCAATCTTTAGCTTGGATCAGCATCGTTCTCAAAACGACTTTTTGGTTGTTCATCATTATTGTTGCCATTTTTGTAACGATTTTGTTACTCAAAAGATTCGTTACACCCACTGTTACCATGAATTCCCTACGGCCGGTTCGTTTGCTATTTCAGGAATCATTACAGCCAGGAAAGTCGATTTGCTTGATCCGGGTCATTGACCAAATTCATGTGGTTGGCGTAACAAATAGTCAAATCTCATATTTGGCGACACTTGATGATGATGAGGTCGATCAGATTGATCATTGGTTAAACCGGCCAGATTCTGCAGGTGGAAATAGTGGAGGTATGAGTAAAATTCAACAATTTCTAAAACGGTTTGGTAACCAAAGCTGATGACTCCAAATGATAACTAGCCATTATCGAACGTGGTTACTCATCTTAGGCCTGATCTGTTTTTTGGTGCCGTGGGTCGGTTCAGCACAGGTTGATTCAGCCCCAATCCCCCTTCCTCGCTTGAATTTTAGCATTGATCAAAGTACCAATCCACAAGACCTGAATGTTACTCTGCAGATTTTCTTTCTGTTAACCATTTTATCTTTGGCCCCATCGTTTTTAATTTTGACGACTTCCTTCACACGGTTTGTGGTAGTTTTTGCCTTTTTACGCCAAGGTTTAGCCATTCCACAAATGCCTCCTAACCAAGTACTAATGGGGGTAGCCTTATTTTTAACCTTCTTTGTAATGACCCCAGTATGGAAAGAGGTCAACGATCAAGCTTTGCAACCCTATCTAGCAGAAGAAATCACACAACGGGAAGCTTTTGATCGGGCGGTAGTACCGATGCGACACTTCATGTTTCAGCAGACACGTAATGCAGACCTTAAGTTAATGGCACAATTAGCAAAAGCTGAACAGATGACAACTCGTGATGATGTGCCACTTCAAGTTTTGATTCCAGCTTTTGTAATTAGTGAACTAACAACCGCTTTTACAATTGGTTTTATCATTTTTATCCCCTTTTTGGTAATTGATATGGTGGTTTCTAGTATCTTAATGGCAATGGGTATGATGATGTTGCCACCGGTAACGATCTCTCTTCCCTTCAAGATTTTACTATTTGTGCTAATCGACGGCTGGAATTTACTCACCGTTTCTTTGATTTCTGGCTTTAAGGTTTAGTGTGTAATGAAAGAAGAAGCAGCTATTTACATAATCCGGCAAGGAATGCAGGTTTTGTTCATTGTGGCAGGTCCCCCGTTAATCGCTGGCCTAGTCATTGGTTTGATTGTTAGTATCTTTCAAGCAGCAACACAAATACAAGAAATGACTCTCAGTTTTATTCCTAAACTGATCGCTATTTTTGGGATCATCATTCTTTTTTTACCCATGATAATTCGCGTTATGCAAACGTTCGCTCGAGAACTAATTATCAACTATTCCTACTATCTACAATGATAATTGAATAAGCATGATGAGCGGTGGTTTTGCACTCTCTCCTGATTACTTTGTTCATTTCATGTTGGTTTTCTTTCGTTTGGGTACTGTGGTTGCTTTTGCTCCTTTCTTTAATCATAGTTCTTTCCCAACGATCTTACGAATTTCGCTAGCTTTGCTACTCAGTTTGGTTATTTTTCCCCTTCAAGACTCTTCCACCTTTATAGCACCGACCTCAATTTATATTTTCTTTCTAGATATTTTACGTGAATTGTCGATCGGTTTTACTATTGGATTATCAGCACAATTAATTTTCACCGGCATTCAATTTGGTGGTGAGTTAATTAGTGTCCAGATGGGTTTGAGTACAGCGACACTACTGGACCCAGGACAAAATCAACAAACGACGCTGATTTCACAACTGTACAACCTTTTCGCTTTGGTAATCTTTATTAGTGTTGGTGGTCATCGCCTTTTTCTTCAATCCATGGTTCAAACCTTTGATATTATCCCGCTGGGGGCATTTCAACTCAACGCTAACCTTAATTCTCAAATAACAACTATCTTTGGTCAAATTTATGCCATCGGTTTCCAAATATCGGCTCCTGTTTTTGTAGCCTCTTTCCTAACTACAGTGGCCATGGCTCTTGTAACCCGTGCTATACCACAAATCAACGTTTTTGTAATTGCCCCCCCCTTTCAGATAATCATTGGTTTCGCCATGATTGTTTTCTCTTTAAGGGCCAGCGTCTTCATGTTCCAACACCTATTTGAGCAAATGGCAACCAACTTACATGCTGTTATTCAAGAAATCAGTACAACTAGTATTCAATAATTGACTCTTCAACTGTCGTCGCATCTCAAGTTGACGATCTGACCAAATGCCAGCAATTTCAGTTTGGCATTCCGGACATGTGGCTAAATTACCATCAATTTGCAAACGGTTTTGACCTATCAAAAGCCATTCCGCTCAATTAGCAAAGATTGACATTTGTAGCAGTACGCATTTTCGTTATAACCTACTTGACCAGATCGGTTACCAGCATAAACATAACGTAAACCAGTAGATCGTCCAATCTCAACCACAGTTAACAGTTGACTCACCGAAGTGTTGTCGGGCCCAATCATTTTGTATTCTAGATGAAAC
>CAYVHK010000251.1:0-5027 GCA_964451145.1 uncultured bacterium
GATTTGCAGAATTTGGTTAATAAGCCGGTTAAGATTGAAGTGAAAGAGGTTAAGCGACCTGAACTCAGTGCTCAATTAGTTGCTGAGACAGTAGCAATGCAACTAGAGCGTCGGGCTAATTTTAGACAAGCAATTAAGAAAAACTTAGAAAATTCCAAACGGGCAGGGGCAGAGGGCGTAAAGATCGCAGTTGGTGGACGTTTAGGTGGAGCGGATATGGCACGTAGTGAGTCGGCTATTGAAGGCCGGGTACCGCTCCACACACTGCGGGCTGATATTGATTTTGGTTTTTCTGAAGCTATGACAACCTACGGTAAAATTGGTGTCAAAACTTGGATTTTCAAAGGCGAAATTATTGGAGATCCTTTTGAACAAAGGGAAGAGCGGCAAGCCCGTGCAGAGAGAAGGTCTCGCCGGCGGCCAGGTCCTCGTCGACGTGGACCTGATTTCACTAGGCGTGAACGTAGCCACGATCGTGGTGAGTCTTAGGTTTATTAATCTTCTATAGCCAGAAGGGGGAAGTTAGATGTTAATGCCAAAGCGCACGAAATACCGTAAAATACAGAAGGGTCGTCGCCGTGGAACACCAATGAAAGGATCTCAAATTACTTTTGGTGAATATGGATTGCAAGCCTTAGAAGCGGGTTGGATGACAAGCCGACAAATCGAGGCCGCTCGGGTGGCAATGACGCGGTATGTTCGTAGGGGTGGTAAAGTTTGGATTAAGGTTTTTCCACACAAATCCATTACCAAAAAGGCTGCAGAAACCCGAATGGGAAGTGGGAAAGGCGCTCCCGAATACTGGGTGGATGTAATCAAACCAGGGCGTATACTCTACGAGCTTAGTGGTGTTCCAGAAGACGTAGCCCGTGAAGCGATGCGTTTGGCTGCGCATAAATTGCCTTTCAAGACTCGTTTTGTATCCCAATTAATGTGAAGGTGAATTCGAATGAGAGCCAATGAAATCCGAGTTAAGTCTAATGAAGAGTTGAAATCCGAGATTCAGAATCAAAAGGAAAGTTTGTTTAATTTGAAGTTTCGAAATCGGCTGGCACAAGTTGAAGATAGCTCGCAAATTAGGAAAGTACGAAGAAATATAGCCCGCATGCAAACAATAATTCGAGAGCGAGCTTTACAGAATGGCGAATAAACACCTGACTAACAGGAGAAAAGTGGAATAGCATGGGAATAAGAGGTAAACCAAAGGTTCGTTCCGGTGTGGTGATTGGCAACAAAATGAATAAAACAGTGGCTGTTAGTATCACTAGGATTTATCAACATCCACTTTATCGAAAAACAGTTAAAAGTTCCTCTAAAATATTGGCTCATGATGCAGATAATGATTGCGAATTAGGGGACTTGGTACAAATTTGTGAGAGCCGTCCACTTAGTCGCCGTAAACGTTGGCGAGTACAGAAGGTTTTGGAGAGGGCGGACTAGTTTATCCTAGCGAAGTTTGAAGTTGTAAGCGTTAGTTTCGGTCGGTAATGTTTGGTTGGACCGACTGGAAAAAATAAGGAAAGTCTAATGGTTCAAGTGTATACAATGCTGAATTCGGCTGATAACTCTGGTGCTAAGCGGTTAATGTGCATCAAGGTTCTCGGCGGTAGTCGTAGGCGTTATGCCCGTGTTGGGGATGTTGTCGTTGCCAGTGTCAAAGAGGCGATTCCGAACAGTCAAGTTGCAAAAGGAGAAGTAGTACGTGCTGTGGTCGTCCGCACCAAGAAAGAGTATCGCCGATCTGACGGTTCGTATGTGAAGTTTGATGAAAATGCAGCAGTAGTCATCAATCCTCAGCTTGAACCGAGAGGCACTCGGGTGTTTGGTCCAGTTGCACGTGAATTACGAGACAAGAATTTTACTCGAATTGTTTCTCTAGCTCCAGAAGTGATTTAGCTGAGGAGGGAAAATGGGCGTAGGAAGATCACATATTAAGAAGGGTGATACCGTTTTGGTTTTGAGTGGTAAGGATTCCGGTAAACAAGGAAAGGTACTTCAAGTTATGAAGGCTAAACAGCGAGCTGTTGTTGAAGGGCTTAACATAATTACCAAGCATATGCGACCTTCCGCTGATTCACCAGAAGGTGGTCGGGTTGAGATTGAAGGCACTATTCATATTTCAAACTTGAAATTGATTTGTCCAAAAACCAGTCAACCTATCCGAACGAAACGTATTACTACGGAAAAAGAGATTAATGGGCGGATCAAGAAGTTTCGGATTAGGGTTTCTCGAAAAACCGGGGAAGTCATAGACTAGGAAATTAAGATATCAATGAGTACGTTAAAAGATTTTTATGCTGGTGAAGTTGTACCAGCACTTCAAAAACGATTCAACTATAAATCTTCGATGCAGTTACCAAAGCTTCAGCATATTACACTTAATATGGGAGTTGGTGAAGCAGTAGAAACTCCCAAATTACTGGACAGTGCTGTTGAAGAGTTATCGTTGATTGCAGGGCAACGGGCCATGATTACCCGAGCTAAGAAGTCAATTGCTAATTTCAAAATCCGAGATGGTATGGCAATTGGTTGTAAGGTGACCCTTCGTCGTAATCAGATGTACGAGTTTTATAATAAATTAGTTAATGTTGTCTTGCCACAACTTCGTGATTTCCGAGGCATTTCACCGAACTCTTTCGATGGGCGGGGGAATTATTCCTTGGGCTTGCAAGAACAAGTGATTTTTCCTGAAATCAATTATGATAAAATCAGCGCAGTTCGTGGGCTTAACGTATCAATTGTTACAACAGCAACGACAGATGAAGAAGGTCGAGAATTACTCAGACTAATGGGAATGCCCTTTAGAGATTAACAAGGAGTATTGGCGTGTCAACCAAAGCACTAGTAGCTAAACAAAAACGTGAACCGAAGTTTTCAACAAGGAAGTACAACCGTTGTTCATCCTGTGGTCGATCCAGAGGATTCCTGAAAAAATTTGGTTTATGCCGAATCTGCTTTCGGTTATTCGCTTTAGCTGGGCAGATTCCTGGCATAAGAAAGGCCAGTTGGTAAAAGGAATAATAAAAATGTCAATGACAGATCCGATTTCGGATATGCTAACCAGAGTAAGAAATGCTAGTCAAGCGCTTCATGATCGGGTAGAAGTTCCGGCTTCTAAAGTTAAAGTTGAATTGGCACGTGTTTTACACGAAGAAGGGTTTATTCGAAGTTACCGCATCATTGAAGATAATAAACAGGGAATCATTCGAATTTATCTAAAGTATTCAGAAACAGAAGAACGTGTTATCTCTGGTATTAAACGCATTAGTAAGCCAGGGCGGCGAGTTTATGTCAATAAGTCGTCATTGCCTCGCGTATTTGGCGGGTTAGGAGTTGCGGTTGTATCTACTTCTCAGGGAGTTATGACTGGTAGAGCATGCCGAAAATCGAATGTAGGGGGAGAAGTCCTTTGCCACATTTGGTAAAGAATTTCTCAAGGATCAGATAGGGGGGAATTAATGTCGCGTGTTGGGTACCAGCCAATTGAAGTTCCGTCTAATGTAAAGCTTAATGTTGTTGAATCAAATGTTGAGATCGAAGGACCGAAGGGGAAATTAAGTTGGACTCTTCCTGACGGAATTGACTTGAATATGGAAGGAAATGTTGCCACACTAAAACGACCAAGTAATCTTCGTCAGTATAAATCTTTGCACGGTTTATCTAGAAGTTTAATTGCAAATATGGTGACTGGGGTTTCCGCTGGATTTCAGAAGAGGTTACGGGTTGTTGGTAACGGGTATCGTGCTGAAGTTAATCGTCAAAAGGAGTTAGTGCTTAATGTTGGCTATTCACATGCTGTTACCTATGTGCCTCCAGAAGGAATTGAGATTGTTGTTGAAGCGCCAGAAAACATCGATGGGCAACCTCATATTCCAATTGTGGTAAGTGGTATTGACAAGCAATTGGTAGGTCAAGTTTGTGCTACTATCCGTCAGATTAAGAAACCAGAGGACTATAAGCCATCGAAAGGGATTCGTTACGAGGGAGAACGGGTTCGGATGAGAGAGGGGAAAGCTAGGGTTTAATTGGCTTTTTCTATTAAGCTGAGTGGTTAAGGGAGATTTGCATTGTCTCAAATTAAGAAGAAAAAATTAGCAGAAAGAAGACGAAGTTCTCGTGTTCGTTATAGGATAAGACAGTCTGGTGATAGGCCGCGGTTATCTGTTTTCAGAAGTTTACGCCATATTTATGCCCAGATTATCGATGACATTAATGGTATTACTTTAGCTTCAGCCTCGACTTTGTCGCCTGAATTGAAAGATCTTTCAATTACTGGTAACACAACGGCAGCTGAAAAAGTTGGTGAACTAATTGCAAAAAAGGCGAGAGATAAAGAAATCGAAATGGTTACTTTTGATCGAGGTTCAAAGCTGTATCACGGAAGGGTCAAAGCTCTGGCCGAATCAGCGAGAGCAAATGGCCTAAAATTTTAGGAGTTTATGTTGGTAGATAAAATTGATGCCAGTCGATTTGAACTGGAAGAGCGGTTAATAGGGGTTAACCGAGTCATGCGGGTAAGGAAGGGCGGTCGAACGCCTAGCTTTAACGCAGTAACTGCGGTTGGTAATCGGAACGGTATTGTCGGTCTAGGTTTTGCTGGTGCGAATGAAGTACCTTCCGCAATTGCCAAAAGTCTGGCGGATGCAAAAAAAAATCTCATTCGTATTCCTCTGATTGATGGGACAATCCCACACGAAATCATTGGTAGATACAAAGCTTGTAAAGTTCTGCTGAAACCAGCAGGATCAGGAACTGGGGTTATTGCCGGACCTGCTACGCGGATTATTATGGAGTACGCAGGTATCCGTGACATTTTAACCAAAAGGATCGGCAGTCGAAATTTGAAAAATATCGCTGAAGCAACGATTCAAGGTTTAAGTAGTCTCAAACGGATAGAAGATGTGGCTCGATTACGAGGCATCAGTGTAGATGACTTACTGAATTAGGATGTGGCAAAAATTATCTTCCATGTATTAAATAGAATGTAATCGGAGTTCTTGTACTATGAAATTAAATCAGCTAAAACC
>CAYVHK010000251.1:5037-5434 GCA_964451145.1 uncultured bacterium
GGTCGCGGTCACAATGTGCAGAAATCTCGTTCTGGTGGCATTATTCCACCTTGGTTTGAAGGTGGTCAAATGCCATTGGTTCGACGAATACCCAAACGAGGACCAAAAAGAAATAGGCATAAGAAAGTCGAATATGATGTTGTTAATGTAAAAGCCTTGAACGAATTTGATGATGGCGAAAATATTACTGTTGAACGTTTGATTTCTGCCAATTTGGTGTCTGCTAGAGAACCAAGGGTCAAAATTCTAGGGGAAGGCACTCTCGAGAAGCAGTTGACAGTGCAAGCCCATCGTTTTTCTCGGTCCGCAATTCAACAGATTGAATCAAAAGGCGGTACGGTCGAGGTTATCTAAGTGATCCAAGATTACATTGATTTGGCTTGGATTTGACCGCGCG
>CAYVHK010000252.1:0-5413 GCA_964451145.1 uncultured bacterium
TACTTATATCTGCTGAGAAATATTTTGGACAAATACTGTTTTGTTTGCTAAATTAATGATAATCAATTTGACGAAATTTCAGGATAATAGTAGCTGCCTGATATTGCGTATAAGTGAGTGTTATCATTTTTCTCATCACATGAGGGAACAGGCAATGCCTCTTTATTGCTTTGCTTTTTTTTGTCTTCTAATTGGGTCTATGCCTAGAGTGGTTGACTCTCAAATTTCGATTTACTTAGAATCAAAAACCCTTGAACCTAAACTAGAGACAGTTGCTCAAGCTGTACGATTGTCTATTTCC
The DNA here is from genome assembly GCA_964451145.1 of uncultured bacterium. Classification (GTDB taxonomy): domain Bacteria; phylum Poribacteria; class WGA-4E; order WGA-4E; family UBA9662; genus TMED15. The sequence continues at coordinate 302 of CAYVHK010000252.1, forward strand.
AACCAACTCAATCAAATTTCAGCCGTGAAAGTTTATGAGGAAAAAGTTCAACTCCCACTTAACATTCTGGAAATGGATAAGGTGGAACTATTAAGTATTCGTCGACAAACAGGATTGGATGGGTTGATTAAAATAGCTGTCGCAAACCACCCAATAGGCACCAACACATTGGTGCTGAAAATAAATTTAGCTGACTTCTCTGCTGGGCAAATTGTATATAGTCAAAATTTAGAAGGAAAATTTGGGACTGACTTGCTGGCAAAAATCGAAACTCAAGTGTCTCAGTTCCTATCAGCACTTATTCATTATTATGATGCAAAATTATCGGTCACTTCTGATCCGAGTCCAGCTGAAATTTGGCTTAACGATCAGCAGGTTGGCCAAACACCTAGCCGCAATTTGACGGTTTCGGCTAATCAATCGTATCAACTTGAAATTAGAAGAAAAGGTTATGTGACACACCGTAGAATGGTAGAAATTCAATCTGGACAACATCTACTGATTGATGTTCTACTTTATGATAAAATCACTAATCAATTACTACAAAAACAACGGCATCTGGATTCAATGAATTTCAGTCTTGGCCCTCAATTACACTTTTATCCACTGAATCAGTCCACCCTAAAAACTTTACCTGTAAACTCCTTTCGTTATTTGTCCAAGTTTGGTCCTTGGCAAGTTGGATTGGATCTTAGTTCTGCTAATTGGGAAGGGAAGCAAAAAATTGACACTGTTTTGGGGCAGGACACTGGTCAATCAAGCTTCACTTTTCAAATTAACCGGTTTGTGTTTTTAAGCCAATATAACTTGATAGAAAGGGTGAACCAATTTGACCTTTATGCAGGCTTGCACGCAGGCATTGCCACCAGTCGGATTGATTACCAGATTGGACCAGTAATTAAACCAGCTGAGCAGACCTTAGCCGAAGTTAATACAACTAATCCGATAGCCGGAATCGAGATTGGCAGTCGCCTTTATTTAGGACATCAACTAAAGCTACAATTACTAGTAGGTGCTGAATTTGGTGGGACGACCATTTATTACCAGAAACAGACTAACTATTGGGGGGCTTCGACTTATCAAAAGCGGAGTACCTCTCTCAACCGACTCTACTGCGGCCTGATTGGAACCTACAGTCTATGGCCAAAATACAAAAAATAGGAGTCAGGAAAATGATCCCAAAAAACAACAACGCCTTTCGTCATTTTCTATTGCTAAACACTTTTTTCCTGACGGTTACATTAATTGGATGCGGATTAATGGACGACTCAATTTCCGGAGATTCATTGGAATCAGAGTCAGTCTTTTTATCTCGACAATCCGATACTTTTCTACAAAATCGTCTCTTCTATCAAACGATCATGGTCGAATTGGAGATCACGCCCAACACATCTACACCTTCTTTTGCTTGGCATGCCACGGGGTCTAAGTATATGAGAATCGGTATTTTTAAGCAAAAAATTGATCTGGACAACCAAAAAATCGCCAATTCAACAGATGCTGTTTGGACCTGGCATTCTGGTTTGGCTCGAGGAAGAGAAGGGAACGTTAGCTTTAGCGATGGGGCCGATGTGAAAAATGGCATAATTTTGAGCAAAAACACACGACTATCTTCAGGCGAATATTTCATTGCTTTATGGGGTTACAATGACAACCATGATCTGAGCTATTCCAGTCGGGAATATCGATACCTAGTACCCTAACTAGCTTAACTTACTAGTTATCAATGCTATTAGGGAAATCATCCGCATATTGGTAGATTCCGCTCGGTAAGAATAAAACAGATCAGTGCGACATGCTGTACAATCTGTGGTTCGTGAAATTGAGTGGATAGGTATTCCTTGACGTTGTAGTTGAATCTGGTTAGCGGCGGTCAGGTCTAGGAAATTGTCATTCGTTTTTACTTTTTCCCCAAAGGTCTTGGCAAACCGATCAGCCAAATTACTATCCACTTGATAACAACATCTTTGAATGGCTGGTCCGAAATGAACTTGGCAGTCTGGCGGATATGTGCCAAAATTTTCTTTCATCGCAAACAATGTTTTGCTGGCAATATAGTCTATTGTTCCTCGCCAACCTGCGTGGGCAATACCAATGACTGACTGTTTCTGGTCATGAATAAAGACGGGCACACAATCAGCAGTAAAAACACCCAATCCCAAGTTAGTTTGGTCTGTGATCATAGCATCGGCTATCGGTCTATTTTTAAATCCACTTTTCACTTGGATCACTCGGTCGCTGTGTATCTGTTGGCAAAAGACAACTTGCGACAGTTGTTGGTTGAAATATTTATTTTCGAAACCTCGATAGGTAGTTAGAGCCAATACATTAACCGTTGGGTTAGTCCAACGAACCGGTAGGTAATGGTCAAACATTCGTCTTATTTTTGTTTGGGCTGTGCCTGTTGATCAAATTTCTTTATGGCAGTAGCTATGGACGCTGCTATTTTTCTTTGTCGTCTGTCGGAGATCAATTGATTATGTTCAATGCGATTGGACAAAAAACCTAATTCAATTAAAATGGCTGGCATCTTAGTATCTGCCAGCACCCGAAATGGAGCCCTTTTCACGCTTCCGTCGGGAGCGTTCACATTTCGATCTTTGGCTTTTAACTGGGAAACCAAAACTGTTTGCGTCATTTTAGCGGCATCCCAACTAAACTTCTCACTTCCTCGCTTGTGCAAACTACTTTCGATGAAATGGATTAGATCCATCTTTTCTTCTGCGTTTTCACGCTCAGCTAGTTTCGCTGCTTGTTCGTCGCTCGGCTGAAGATCAAAAATATAGCTTTCCATACCAAATATTTGTCGATTAGCGTGGGCATTACAATGAATACTAATAAATAGGGTTTTGTCAGGTGGGTAAGCATTTGCTATCTGTACACGTTGATGCAAACTGACATAATCGTCCGTAGTACGTGTTAGATGAACTTTATACTTTGATTTTTTAAGTTCTTTGGCCAACTTTAACGAAATTGCCAAAGTAACAGTCTTTTCCTTGGTTTTCCAAGGGCTTATACAGCCGGTATCTCTACCGCCATGTCCAGGGTCAATTACTACTGTTTTTAGGTTGTAGGAAGATTTAGCTAGCGGGGTAGACCAAAGGAGGGATTGGTGCAGAATTAATGATAAGAGCACCACCAAGCAAGTTCGATAGAGGGTTTGACACCTAAATATTGAAAGCAAGAATACAGCAGGCATATGGAACTACTGTTGTAGGGGTTTTTGAGCCGATCGGCTACTTTTCCTCAGAATCTAGATCTGGCGGTGAAAACAAAACTTTTCTACAGACTGGACAACGCATAATTTCTTGCCGACTCGGAATTTCACCAGCCAATTGTGGCGGCAATTTCATCTGACAGCTACCACAAGCTCCATCGATCATTGGTGCTACATAGGTATCTTGACGACGCTTCATCCAGCTCTGATATTGATCCAAAATCTGTTGGTCCAGTTCTTGGCAAAGTACTTTTCGCTGTTGGCCCATGGCTCGTATATTTTTGGTTAGTTTGGTCTTCTCCAATTCATAATCTTTTTTTCGTGACTTTTGTTCGGCCTTTTGACGTTTCAGCTGATCAGCAGTTTCGTCTAGATCAACTTTCAGCTCATCAATTCGCTCTAGTAATTCCAATGTATTATCTTCCAGTTCTGATTCTTTTTGATCCAAAAATTCGATTTCTTTGTCCAATGCTTCGTATTCTTTGTTCGTTTTGACACTCCGCATTTGCATCGTCAGTTTATTGCGCTGTTCATCTAGTTGTTCGATTTCTCCTTGAATAGAACGCTGTTTTTTTTCTGCCTCATGGATTTCAGTTTCTTTCGCTTTAACCTCTTTCTTAAAAGTATCCAGAGCGGTATCTAATTTTTGAATTTCTTGGGGAACACTTTGAGTGTGGCGATGAATACTAAGCGCTTTGGTGTCTAACTGTTGTACTTCGTAAAGGCGAGCAAGCTGTTCGTGCAGATCAGTCATGAATATATGAACTCCTGTCTATTTTTCGTCAGTTTGTTATCAGCTTTTATTGGTGTAGGGTTATGAACAATCAAGTGGCCTCTCCAACAAATAAGCAAAAAAGATGCCCAATTCATACAGCAATGTCAAAGGTAAAGCCATTAACAACATAGAACCGGGATCTGATGGGGTCAAAAAAGCGGATAAAATAAAAATACCAATGGTAGCAAGACCTCGCTTTTCTCGAAACCCACTGGTATCAATGGCACCCATCCAAGCCAAAAAAGCCATTACAATCGGCAATTCAAAGGCAATGCCAAAACCCAGTAGCAATTGCAAGATGAAGTTGAAATATTGCTCAACGTCCCAATTGTTAATCATGCTCGGATAAAGCTGTGCGGAAAAATCAAAAACCACTGGTACTACAATAAAGAAGGCAAACAAAGCGCCAGCTAGAAAAAAGAAAAGGATAATAAAAAAGAGAGGAAGCAAGACCTTCTTTTCACGCCACGTTAGAGCTGGCACAATGAAGGCCCATATTTGATATAAAACGATCGGGGAAGCCACTAATCCTCCGAAGGTCATACTAACCTTCAAGTAGGTGGTAATGCCACTCAATGGGCTGAGTTTCATTAGAGTCGCATTGATAGTGGAAGCACTTGCTCGGAGGGTAATAGCCAGAAAACCAAAAAAAGAGGCGGTCGTACCACTAACCCCCTCGATCAAATTTGCCAATAGAGCGTTAGTGGAAAGATCCAGCGGTAATCGGAGGATCTTTTCGATTGGCTTGCCGAAAGACAAACTGAGTAGCATAAAGAAGCCAATGGCAATTACTGAGACGATAATCCGTCGACGAAACTCCTCTAAATGTTCGAGAAATGTCATTTCGGCCGAAGGACTCATCGTACCCACCGGCATTATTTAACGACTCTACTTAGTAGTGTCAGATTCTGTGTTATCAACTGTTTCCACGGCTTGTGTAATGTCTTGCTGAATTTCCTTACCTGCATTCTTGAATTCCCGAATTGCTTTTCCAATGGCACTACCCATTTCCGGCAACTTTTTAGGTCCAAAAAACAGAAGCAAGGCCATGAAGATGAGTATTATCTCCCAACCACCGAGTGCACCCATTATATTGCTCCTCACGTTGAACTAGGACGAC
>CAYVHK010000253.1:0-5352 GCA_964451145.1 uncultured bacterium
ATGCTATTTTTTGCGCGGTACATCTGTACGAAAAATGTGGTTTTGCAATCATAGTTATGTAGGTGCCTGTCTACATTGCAATAACTATTTGAACAATTACTCATTGGTTTCAATGAGTAATTGTTTTGTTTAATTAAAAAAACTCCAAAAAATTAAGCAAGTGAAACCTTGGTCTTGAACATGTTCTAGTCAGACCCAAAAGAGTTGTCTTCATCGACTAAATTCTATCAAGTGTATATACAAATGATGGGCGTTGTATAGTAGACGAGTATCACTAACCCCAGTCGCCAACCTTTTTCTGAATATTTCCATTCAATATTGCGTATACCAAGTACCAATAGAAATCTTGATATTATGGCATTAAACTATATTTCAAAAATTGAACATGGTACTATCTTTCTTAGCTGTTATACTGAGACTTTCCCCACTATTAAAGGTTCGCGGATAAGGTAAGTTCAACAGAAAAGGGAAATAAGAAGCAGAAAATGCTAGATAAAAAAACAAACCTTACTTGAAATTGGAAATAAAACCACACAATGCCATAAAAAATGAAAGAAATGAAGTCAAAGTAGGATAAACCTGAGGAGATTAGATAAGATATGGACTAAATGTTGCAAGGTTCTGTTGTTGACGTTTCCCGAGGAAAAGACAAAATCGGAAAGTAATTAACTCAGTTAATAGAAAAACAAGACTTTCAGATAGGTAATTAAAGTCAAAAAATTGCAGCAAGCAGATGAAAAACGCCAAGAATTACGGAAAAAGGATAGGAAAAAGAAAATGGCATTACACCGATCACAAATCAAGTGTAGAAAGCAGAAGTAATAAATACAAAACAAACTAGAGAAATTTATTTGCATTTGAATAGCGGATTTTTTATTTGAATATTTTGAGTGGTGAGTCCTTTCGAGTAATGTTTTCAAAAGTATAAATTTCATGTGGACCTACTGAAACCAATGAAAAAGATAGCTGTTGTCTAGGAAATAGTTATGAGCAAATCTAACTGGTAATCCTCCTTCGACTATTTCCCTTTTCTTTTTTAATTTCATTCCAAAAAAATTGGCCTCTAAATCAGAAAAAGTACCCTTGTCTCGCTAATGAGTCACTAAAACCCTAGCTGAGGTTAGTTTTTACCTTAAGCTACATTTTATGTGCTGATTTTATAGAATTGCTTACTTGACAAGTATCAAATTCTGTCCTAGGATGCATTCACATAAAATTAACCTTTGAATATCCCCCTCAAACAACATTTGTAGCAATCATTTTTCATTTTTTGCTTATAGGAAAATCAAACTTTCTTCATTAAGAAGTTAGTGGTTGTCTTTTAATCGCTACAATATTGGGTTTAGTTTCATCTGGTCTGGTTACGGCAGAATTAGCGATTTTTTGGGATGATTTTGAGCAAGATACATTGGAAAGTTAGTCATCCAAGTGGAAGTTCGTAGCTGGAAACCAAAAAGGAGAAGTTATCAAAAATACCAAAGACGACAGCAATCAATTTTTTAGTATGCCAGACCGATTTCCAATAGGTAGATTTTCGTTCTATATAATTGACTATGTTGTCGAATGAGATTGGATGCCAGCGATGGGTTATCCATGGGATCAGCTTTCACTATAACGATAAGGAAAACTACTATTTGGCTGACAAACGAGATAAAACTGGAAACATCCAATTTTGGAAAAGGGAAAGAGGGTGGAGAGATTTTTCTACTGGTGCATTTCAATGGAGAACAGGTAAGTGGTATCGTGCTAGACTAATCTTAAAAGGGGCAAAATTTACAATTAACATTAAAGAAAAAGGTAATAAAACGCCTTTTGAACAGATAGATCCTAGAAAATCGGGAATTGAAGGTACAGGCAAGACTTTCAAATCGGGTGTTTTTTTAGTGGGAAAGAATTGATCGACAATTTGGTAGCAGGTAAAAGCATCAATGATCTACAGTTGAATGTTGATGGTGAATCCCAACTAACAACCACCTGGAGTTGGGTTAAAAAACGATAAAAGTGAGCTAGATATTATCTTTTATTTTCACCATATGAAATTGATGAAAAACCGATACTTTTTGATTTTTTCTATCATCGTACTGAGTAACGCATATTCCAAACTTTATCTCTATTTCCTTCTGTGTACATTGCCATTTTTGACAAAAACACTTGCATAATTAGACGGTGTTGTATTTGATGGACAGAATAAAGCTTCTGTTTTCAAAGAAATTAAAAAATACATGTTCTGAGGGAAGAATATCCTAAACTAAGTATGTACCATTTGAATGCAATTATAATTTCTGCTGAGTCAGCATCAAATAGTCAAATACATTAGGATTATATTAAGAAATATAGGGAAAATTTCTTGGGGGAGTTCAAAATTTTAATTTTTTAATTATGGATTTACTCTTAAATTCCCTTAGTCGAATATTTCCATGACTATCTAAATTTATAGTGAATTATTCTGATGAAAACTGGGTTTAGCACCATTCCAATAGACCTACAAAACCGACATCGTCTGGTGATGGGAATTCCCGAGTGGATGTGTTACTATGCCAACTATGATCAACCTTGCCCCGGGCCTGATGCCATAGAAGAATGCATCGATTTGCACCGGCAGTGGGGTATCAATCATCTGATCTGGAACTGCGGCCGTTCAGTAGTCGATTACTGGTCTGAGTTGCCTAACGTAACCATGCAGTGTGTTGACAGTCATTTGGTCGGTGGGCAGAATTGGTCATTTGTGACACGCGTTATGGAACAAATTTGTCCGCTACGAGAAGCCATATCTCTGGGCGAGAACCGTGGCATATCGATACTAGGCCGATTGGGTATGAATCGTCATTATGGCTCAACTGATTATGCTGGTGTCACTTCTCGCTTTGCTTATGACAATCCACATCTGCATGAAAGAACAAAATTAGGTAATCCTGTACCTCATCGACTTTGTTACGCTGCTGAAGAGGTACAGCAGGAACGAATCGACATACTATTAGAAATTCAGCGCATCGGCGTCGACGGGTTGGTACTTGATTATTGTCGGCAGATCCCGATATTGATGTACCACCCATCATTAGTCGAACCTTTTACAGCTCAACATGGTAACGACCCTCGTCAAATCCAATCCCGAAATATTAATGATTACCTATCTTGGTTTCAGTATCGAGCTGATATTTTAACTGGGTTTATGCAACGCTTAAGGAAAGCAGTGCGGACGCAAGAACGAACATTAGGATCGACTTGTCCCATAATCGCTCGTGTGCCGGATAATGCACCTTGGTTAATGATTGCTTATGGATTAGATATTAAAAGGTGGTGTGCAGAGGATTTGATCGACGGCTTGATGTTAAGTCCATTTCCTCTTTGCTTAGATGATCCTAAACATTATCAGGCTTATCATGTTCAAGTAGCGCATCAGCATAACAAGTTATGTATCGGCGGAATAGGATCCAATAAGATTATTGAAAATCGAGTGACGAAAAATACCGGATTTTTCCACCCGCAGCCAGTTTATGAGTGGACCGACAAACAATATCAAGCTGGCGTGGATGCAATTAGTCTTTATCAAAGTGAGACAATGATACGCATGGATTATCTGAAGGAGACTATGATGACCGTTGGGGATAGAAAAATAGTGGCCGAACGGGCTGCTAATCTTCCTACTCCCAATTATCCTGCTAATTACCCGATTTGCATGGACTGGCACACACAAGATCCAGGGCTACACAGTATTGATATGGATCGGGTTGGAGATGCAGCTTTATGATCAACCACTTTATTTCTGGGTGTTTTTTTGATTAGTCATTCCATGAACAGAGATTTAAATGAGAAAATTAGTATATTTACTCTCATTTAAATACTCATAGAAATACGAAAATTAGGTAATACGGTAGACTCTCACTTGAAATACCCAATGTAATTCCCGAACAGGAGAAAATTAGACATAATTTGATTGATGGTAACATTGAACATTTATGCTAAGGAGCCAAAATCATGCCGAAGATAAAGGGGCCATCGATCTTTCTTGCACAGTTTATGAGAGATGAGGCCCCCTTCAATAATATGGAAAATATTGGTAAATGGGTTGCTGGTTTGGGTTACAAGGGAGTGCAAATTCCAGTTTGGGATCAACGCGTCATTGACTTAAATCAAGCAGCAACCTCAAAAACTTACTGCGATGATTTTAAGGGAAAGCTACAGGAAATGGGACTAGAAGTAACCGAATTGGCAGGATACTTGGCAGGTCAAGTACTCGCGGTTCATCCCGCCTACGAAATCATGTTTGAATCTTTTCATCCACCTGGATTGAAGGGACAGGAAAGAACAGAATGGGCCGCGGGAGAATTAACCAAGACTATCCAAGCATCAATCAATATGGAAACAGATGTAGTGCCTGTCTTGTCCGGTGGATTTGCTTGGCAGTTGGTATATCCTTGGCCACAAAGGCCAGAAGGTATCATTGAAGAGGCGTTCAAGGAATTGGCCAATTGCTGGCGGCCTATCCTTGATTTAGCACATGAACATGGGAAAGTGTTGGCTTATGAGTTACATCCGGGTTCAGACCTTTATGATGGGGTAACTTACGAGATGTTTCTTGATCATACGGATGATCATCCCGCAGCCTGTTTGAACTACGATCCAAGTCATTTTTTACTACAGCAACTAGATTATTTGAATTTCATCCAGTTATACGGTGAACGAATCAAAGGATTTCATGCCAAAGATGCTGAATTTCGACCGACCGGCCGTGTAGGTGTCTATGGAGGATACCAATCGTGGGCAGGACGTGCTGGTCGATTTCGATCTCTGGGTGATGGACAAGTTGACTTCAACCGAGTATTTACCTTACTTACTGAGATGGGTTATACAAATTGGGCAGTGCTCGAATGGGAATGTTGTGTCAAAAGTCCAGAGCAAGGAGCCGCAGAGGGAGCACCATTCATCGCCAAGCATATAATTGAGACAGCGGAAGTGGCATTCGATAACTTTTCTGGTAGTGGAAGTAACAAAACACAGAACCGCCAAATACTTGGCTTGAGTTGATTAACTGCTAGTATTTTCGCTCAATAAAGAGGGGGAATACTCCAAATAACTATTGAATCTTTTAAACTAAACTCAGATGCTAGCATGAGAAAAATATCATTGGCAGTTAGAACATAACTAATTTTTTCAATTTGGGGGGAATCAAGTGAGTATCAGTAACTTTATTTATTCTCCTTTTTATTTTTTCCACTTACTTATATTTCTATCATTTGGTATGATTGGTAGCCGAATATAATGGAGGCGTAGAACGATGAGTCAATATCAGGAATTGAGAATTTCAAATGACATTATGGATGATGCAGAAGCACTTAGGGAACGTATTGATAG
>CAYVHK010000254.1:0-4938 GCA_964451145.1 uncultured bacterium
CCAATTTGCTTGAACATGATGAGTGGTGAATATGCATGGGGACCAGTTCGAGGGCCGGGTACTGGCAGTGCTGCAATTCTGTATGCTGATGGTCATCTTTATTTCCGTTATGAAAGTGGTGATATGGCACTAATTGAAGCAAACCCAGAAGAATATAAACTCAAAGGTACTTTTAAGATCGACGAAGTCAATGGTAAAAGCTGGCCACACCCCGTGATTGCTAACAAGAAGCTATATCTTCGTGATCAAGGAACCTTGATGGCTTATGACATTGCCAAGTAGTCGAATTTAGTGCTCGACTGGTAGCCAAAAGTCCCGATTAGTAATCGTGCGGGAATCTGGGTGTCAAGTTTACATTGGAATTATTCAATGTAATTAGCATCGGTGTTGCCATCTAATTCTATTGAATAATATAATCAGCATTCAGTAAAAAACGGCGAAAATCAACAACTCGATTTAATCAGCGAGAATCTTGATTTTCGCCACACTAAGTCCAATAAATTTGTGTCATGCTCGAACAATGCCATAAGACCGAATGAACCCAGATTGATAAGCAAGGGTTTCTCCAACGTCTGCAGACTGTGTTTTTGTTGGCTGACCAGTGGTATCATTTCAGATTGAATACACATTGAAACCCGTTTCCATCCGGATCAGAATAGGAAAAAGGATTAATACAAGAGCGAAATATCAAAATTGGTTAATAATCTATCACTCCATATTTAGTAGTATATTCCATGAAGTTTAAGTCAGAATTTGATCCTTTTTATTTTATTATCCTCAGTCTATTTTGGGCGCACGACGGCAATCTAACTGTCGCGGAGCCAAACCATCATTGGATGGTTGCCACGATTGTTCCATGCCAGATAAGGAATGAGGATCAATTCTGTTGTACTTAGCTGATTGTCGACTGTTTTTGATACTGGCATCCTAACTTTAGGCATCCCTTGAAGGGGTTCTGTGCCAAACTCTTCAACCTGAATTTCAGACTGTTTTATTCCTGGCGATAGGGAAAATTGTTGTACCTCTCCACCGTTATCTACTCCTTCTGCACAGTAAACCAGAGGTCCTCGGGTGATTGCGAGCCGTCCGTTATTAGCCACCACTTTTTCATTGCAGAGATTAAACTGCACCCGCATGTCTAACTCGAGCTCAACAATGTCTCCACATTTCCACTGGCGTTGAAGAGAAATGAATCCTTTATCCAAATCCAAGCTTATAATTTCCCCATTGATCTTCACTTGCCAGCCTGCGCTTTTACCGTTCTTGAATTTATATAGTCTTCCTGGAACAAACTGTTCACCTTGAGCCCACGTTGGAATTCTCATATTCAAAGCAAAATATTGATCTTCTGGAATTGATATCTCTAGTTTTACCGAGCCTTGGTAAGGGTATTCTGTTGTTTGTTTAAACTCCACATAAGTTTCATTGACCGGTATTTGTACTTGACTAGAAGCATAAAGTAACACAAAAATTTCACCTTCCGAAGCTGCATACATATAACCACCTACATGGTTTACTACCCTAGCAATGTTAGATGGACAGCAGGCACAGTCAAACCACGGAGACCGTCCTATTTTTCCGTGGTTAAATGGTGTTGTTCCATCAGACTCCAACGGATTCACATAGAAAAATCGGTTGCCGTCTAGACTGACACCTGCTAGTGAGTTGTTAAACAGAGCAATCTCGGCTACGTCGAAATACTTAGCATCGCGATGCAAAAGTGTCATACGATGATTAAAGAATACATTTGCAATGGCGGCACAAGTTTCGTTATAGGCCTCCTGATTAGGTAGTTCGTAGGGCGAACCGAATCCCTCAATTCCGTGGATAGCCCCCAATCCACCAGTGATATGCATTCGGGTATTGACGATATTCTGCCATATTTGGTCTAATGCCTTGAGGTAACTCTGATCATCAACTAGAGCGGTCACATCAGCCATTCCCGCATACATATAGCCCGCACGGACAGCATGACCAACCGCTTGCTGCTGATCCTCAATTGGTCTGTGTTGTTGAGCGTATGTGGGAGACATGACACCTTCTCCTTCAGGTCGATAAGTTATCCCACGTATTTCAAGGAATTTTTTTGCCATTTCTAGATAAAGACTATTGCCAGTTGCACGATATAATCGACATAATGCCAATTCTATTTCTTGGTGCCCTGGGGCTTGATTAACTGGATTTCCGTTGTTGTAGTTGGCATCACCTTCGAAGAAAACTTTATTAATATGTTGAGCACTTTTTTCAGCAATATCTAGCCATTCTCGTTTTCCAGTGGCTTCGAAGTAGGCTACAGCTCCTTCATACATGTGCCCCATATTGTAAAGTTCGTGGCTGTGAACAACCCAAGAGTAAGGTGTTTCCCCCATTTCGGAAGGATGAGCCACGCCGCAAATATGGGCGACGTAGAGGTATCCGTCATCCTGTTGCGCTTGACCGATAATTTCGACTAACTGGTCGATCTCAGTTTCTAGTTCAGGGGTACGGTCTAGCGCTAAGGAATAAGCTGCCCCTTCCATCACCTTATAAAGGTCTGAGGAGACAAATCGGTGGGGAAACGGTTTTGGTGAATCTTCTCCCCGAAGGAAAGCGCCGGCTAAACGCAGGTTTTCTACTGCCGGTCGGGTTTTTGTTAAAGCAAATGGTATTGTTTTGTTAATCTGTACTTTCAAACGCGGTAGCCAGAATTGGTCTATCAACTTAATATTATTAAAGGAAACTGGTACCATCGGATAGTCTGATTCAATTTCATTTGACAAGTGGTGGTTAATTTCATCCATTGCGATTTGATCTCCTTTGATCTTATTTAAACAGATATTTTATTTTATATTTTGCCATCAGATCCGTTTTTGTCCTTCGTTAGGTATCTATTGGCAGTAACGTTTAATCTGATTATAATTTGATCTGTTAGTCATTTATTTTCATTACTTAGGTGGCCAAGGTATGCGTTCCATTTTTCCACGGTCTTCAGGCCAAGGCAGAACATCACTGCGTTGTGCCCATTTTTGCCAATCGACTTCCATTTCTTTTACTTGTTCTGGCAATTCTTGACTCAAATCGTTCGATTCACTGCGATCTTGGTTTAGATCGTAAAGTTCCCATTTATCTGGATTTCGATCCTTCGAGGTGACCAATTTCCAATCTCCTATACGTATAGCGGCATTAGTTTCATGTTGCCAGTAAAGTGTGCGTGGTTCATTAGTCTTATTGGCATTAGCCAGCCACGGCATCATGCTCTTACCCTGAACAGGAGTAATTATGCAACCGTTTCGTTCTTGGGGATAGGTGGCTCCTGCCACTTGGCAAAGTGTTGGCATAATATCAATTAGATGAAATGTCTGATCAGTACAAATTCTTCCTGGTTGCGGTATTCCCTGAGGCCAATGAGCAATGAAAGGGGATGCAATCCCTCCCTCGTGTACGAAAATTTTGTATTTGCGTAACGGAGCATTAGATAGGCTGGCCCAGCACTGTCCTTGTGAAATACTCCAGCCACCTATTGTTCGCCATTCATCATAATTCGAGGCTCTATTCTGTTCCCAGTTCATACCATAAAGGCCAGACTCGCCGGAGCAGCCATTATCCGACATAATGAGGATCAGAGTGTTTTCCAGCAGTCCTTTTTGCCGAAGGCATTCGGTCACTCGCCCGATATTTTCGTCTAGCCGATCGATTTGTGCTGCATACATAGACCGCCGAAAATCCAGTTCTCTTTTTTGGTCTTGATTATGAGCGTTCCACTTGGGCAATAGTTCGCTATCAAAAGATGGTTTGAAATCAAATCCATCAATATTTTTTTGACCAAATCCGGCTGACACTGCCATTTCCTGATTAGGGCTCACAATACCCATTGCTTTCATTCGTTCCAGTTTTTCCACTTTCAGCTCGTCCCATCCTTTGAGATAATGTCCGCGGTATTTGTTGATCAGATGATCTGGTGCTTCTAGCGGAAAATGCGGAGCGTTATAACAGACGTGCAAATAAAATGGGCCATTTCCTTCCGAACGATCAATATAATCGATGGCTACATCAGTAAAAAAATCGGTGGTATAAAATTCTTGCTCGGAATTATAGGGGTTGGCTGGTTTACCTGAGTCCATTATCAATTCACCGTCACAATAGATTTCACATCCGGCCAATATCTTCCAGTAACTATCTACGTGAGTATAAATGCCTGTAAATCGTTCGAATCCCCTAACTTCTGGACGCATATTAGGTTGATGACCAGCGTGCCATTTACCGGCTAGCATCGTTTGATAGCCTGAGTCTTTCAAAACCTCAGCTAACGTTACACATTGATTATTAAGTCCACCTCGGTATCCATTGCCATAATCCCGGTAGACCATCATGCCAACTCCTGCTTGATGCGGATACAACCCGGTTAGTAAGGAGGCTCGGGCTGGACAACATCGAGCTGTATTGTAAAACTGGGTGGCACGAAACCCACAGGCAGCCAATTTATCCATGTTTGGCGTGTCGATTTCTCCACCAAAGCAACCGAGATCTGAAAATCCCATGTCATCAAAAAGGAAAGTTACAATATTTGGTTTCATTACTTTTTACTGGCTCCGTTAGGGTGAGATATTTCAGTTTTATAAAGGAAATACACTGTTGACCAATTTTAAGAAAAACATAAGATACTTGTGGAGACTGGATGAAAAATACAATTAGTTATACCCGACTTCTGTACACGAGTTATCTTTTTCGCTAATTTCGTCGATTGCTTAAGTCATTATTACTTCACATACGTTACACACCGAAATCCGATGAAACTGTTCCTAGTATTCGGAGAAGCATCGTTTCGGTCAGCTACGCGTAGGTCGCTAGCATCGTATAACCAAGATCCCCCTCGTACGGCGGGATCCAGAATCTAGTCCTGACGGGTTCCTGACTGGGGATTTACTATAGCAATCAAACCCATACCAGTCCGCGCACCAC
>CAYVHK010000254.1:4948-5320 GCA_964451145.1 uncultured bacterium
CTGTTCCTAGTATTCGGAGAAGCATCGTTTCGGTCAGCTACGCGTAGGTCGCTAACATCGTATACTCGTAAAACGCGGCGGGAACCAGAATCTGGTCCTGACGGGTTCCTGACTGGGGATTTACTATAGCAGTCAAACCCATACCAGTCCGCGCACCACTCCATGACATTACCGGCCATATCATACAATTCATAATCGTTTCCTTCGTAACTACCCACAGCTTTGGTCGTCTCATCTCCTTCATTCAAACTATTATAGTGGGCCTTTTTCTTATCTATCTCATCTCCCCAAGGATAACGTTTATAATGCTTACCCGCATACCCTCCACGGGCAAAATATTCCCATTCTGATTCTGTCGGTAGCCTTTTCCCT
>CAYVHK010000255.1:0-5296 GCA_964451145.1 uncultured bacterium
TCTTCCCTCGTGATATTGACAATACCATTGCTATTGAACTGAAGTATTTTGCTGATGCTATTAACAATGGAAGCCAACCAGAAGTTGATGGCCTTGAAGGTTATCGTTCTCAAGCCATTTGCATGGCCGTTTACGAGTCAGGATATTTCGGTCGTTCCGTTACCATTGAGGAAATCGAAAATCTATCTCTGGAAGGCTATCAAAAAGAGATTAATGACGAGTTAAGCGTGCAATAGAGGCGATTAAATATTTTCTAATGAAAGGATCGTTGTTCTTCTGCGTTTGTCAGTGGTCCTTTTCTTGTTCAAGCTAAAGGAATGCCAATGACACCAAGCCAACGCTATTTTTTTGACGTGACCGGTTATTTGCACATTAAGAATGGGCTAACCAAGGAAGAATTGTCCGCTGGTCAGTCCGCCTGCCAACGATATATGGAAACTGATGACGATCAACTACCAGATGGTTTTGGCAAAGATGGTAAGCGCCACCTTAATGGTTTTGCATTCGATCCAGCCTTAGAGCGCCTAGTTTTTCACCCATCGACTTGGCCTATTATTATGGAACTTACCAATAGAAAGCCAAAGCTGGTCAGTGGAACATTGCAGATCGATCAACCGGGCGCTGAAGGGGGAGGGTTGCACTGTGCCAGAGATGATTACGGTTGGGAAAGTTGTCGATATGAGGTTAAAGACAGTCGAATCTATTGCGATAATTTTGTCGTTTTCCCCTACTTTGACGATGTATGGCCGGGAGATGGTGGTTTGTTGGTAGTCCCCGGCTCGCATATAGCTCAGTTTGATCGACCCCGGCACCTATTTCAAAATGGGCAACCTACCGACCCAGCTAGCCTACCAGAAGGCGTAATCAATATTACCCCGAAAGCTGGAGATATCCTCGTTATGCCAGAACTAATGACACATGGAATTTTGCCTTGGAACCCGAGCGATCGTATCCGGCGTATTTTGGTCTTACGTTACGCACCGCAATATCGAGGTAGTGGTGGTACACCAGAAACGCTTAGAGAGCGACTATCAACAGAAACACAAGAACTGATGTCCTCAGCTCATTACACTCACGTCAAAGAAATTGCAAAAAAAGATCCTTGTAACTTCTAAATAGATGCTATCAAATATGGAAGAAGGTAATTGAGAGTACGCTGAGTGGCTCCCAGATTAGCCTCGATTATTTGTTTTGCGGCTTGACCGATATTTTTACGAGCTGAAGACTCGGATAGCCAATCAACCAGCACCGTGAATAGGTCATCGTCGTTCCATACCATTTGAGCTCCACCTTGCTGAATTAACAAGTGTGCTTCTTGTGCATTATCAATGGTTGGTCCAAAAATAACGGGCTTTGCCAGTACCGCTGGTTCCATTACATTATGGACACTGCCATGAAAACTTCCACCAACAAAGGCCACATCGGCTAGTCGATACAATTGAGCCAGAATGCCAACGGCATCGATGATGATAACATCTACTTGAGATAGATCGCTGGAATTGTTTAGTTTTGTGTATTTACAATAGGTCAGGTTGTTGTTGCGCAAACGCTGAATGAGATGCTGAATATGTGTTGGGGTCGGTTCGTGTGGCACAATCATGATGTGAGGTTGGATGGATTGATGGGTTTGTTTAATCCGCTTGGCCACTGCAGCCAAAACTTTCTCTTCTTCGATATAGGTACTACCAGCCACTACGACAGGTCGGTTCATCGTCGATTGGCCAGGAAAAAAAAACACGCTTTCTACAGCTGAAAATGATCGAGTATGAACCTGATCGAACCGTGTATCACCAGTGATAACTATTTTAGCAGAAGGCGGGCAAATCTGACGAAAACGACTGGCATCATCTTCGGATACTACGCAGTGGAGGTCTATTTGTTGATGAACTGATTGGAAAAATTTGTTGACAAAGGGGTGTAGGCGCTTCGAATTGGGTTGTAAAGTGCCTGCAATCAGTGCTGTTTTAACCTTTCGTTCGTTGGCTTGCCAAACCAAATTTGGCCAAATGTCGAACTTAGAAAATACCAGAAGCGAGGGTTGAATCAAATCGAATAAACGTCGGGCATTTTGCCGGTTGTCCAGTGGCAGATAAATGGCAACGTCTGCAGAGTCATAATGGTTAGCTTGATCCGAAACGGAAGGAGAAAAATAAGTCAATACAATTCGGTAGCGGGGATAAAAGTGTTCAATTAGTGGTTTGGATTGTTCAAACTCGCCAACTGAAGTGAAATGAAACCACAAAGTTTGATCGAAATGACGGGCGGTTGCGAGTTGATTAACTAACGATTCAAAAACCGATTGACGACCAATCAAGCCCTGACGTATCTTGGGGTTAAATAATGCCAGAGCTTGAAAACCGGTGTGCAGGATTGGTAAAGCAACCATATTGTAGAAGGCTTGCCAAGCGGTCTGCATCAAATACAACTACTGCTTAATTACCCATTTATTGATTCTACGCAATTAGGGAGGCACTGATTTTTTCACCTAAAACAGATTTGGACATCGAACCGACAATCTGGTCTACCACTTCACCATTTTTAAAAACTAACAGAGTGGGAATACTTCTAACACCAAATTGCGTGGCATAATTGCGGTTCTCGTCGATATTAAGTTTACCAATCTTGTAAGTGCTGGCATTTTCTGTTGCTAATTCTTCCAGTGCAGGGGCGATTTGCTTGCAGGGGCCACACCACTCGGCCCAGAAATCTACTACAATCGGTACATCCGACTGTAAAACTTGTTCTTCAAAATTGGCATCTGTGATTTCAATGGTACTCCCAGCCATATTACTTCTCCTGATTGTGTTAGTGAATTTATTCTAAAAATCATCGAACCAATTGGTAACAAAGTTGCCTATTCTTAGACATATTATGCCAAATTGGTCGAGCTGACAATGATAACGTATCCTTGGCCAGAGGTCAATTTTTTCCAGATTCTAATCTAATAATTGATTTAATTTGGACTGCGGGCAATATAACGGTCTTCTCTTTCGTAGTGGGGGGCAATTTTTTTAATAAATTGAGAAATAGACTGTTTAGTCAACCGCCTAAAAGTTGAGTCAGAGGAAGCGATTTGGGACATGATAAGTGTACCAAGTGAGTGAGCCTCTGAGGCGACTGCCCGATATGTATCATCCCAGACAATTTTTTGACTTTCGACATCTACCACTACTACTCTTAAAACCAGAATATAGTTTTTTTGCAAATAGTCTTGATGGTCAGAAATATATCGTTGTAGGCCGGGCGAATAACGTTCTCTATAGTAACGACGGGGTTCACTGGTGGTGAAAAATCGAAAACTCCCCGTAATAACGGCGGAAACTCCCAAGTACTCCCCAATTTGCGCTACCTTTTCTTGAACCTCAACCTCAAAAATGCTACCTGAAAAATTTTCACCAGCCAGCATTTTAGCAGTCTCCTGGCTATCGATAACCTCGAAAGCCCGACGCCGGTTAAGACGGTGCCTGAGCATTAGAGCGATTTCGTGTCCCATATTTTCTAAAGCTGCGTTGTTGTCGAGGAGTCCGGCACCGGAATTCGAACGCAATTTACTTTGATTGAAAGGAAGGACAGCTAGCTGCTGATAACGGTCAATATCTATTTCAGAATCAACCCTTATTGGTACACCGATCTCGATCACTCGCTGACCACACCCAGTCACTCCTGTCAAAAAAAGAAATAAAGAAAAGGCTAGGAATGAAGACCCAACTTTTTTACGGGTGAATCTCATCAATTTCCAAATCATCTGGATGATTTGTTCTTTTCTCCACTTTTGATTCGAATTCATTTTGTTTTTGGTCGCTACGATCTTTGTGAATAGATCGACAACGTCGATAATTGTATCGATAGTGTTTGTTGTCAGGCTCAATTTTGACTGCTTGCTGGTAAGCTGCTATTGCTTTCTCTATTTTTCCACTGGCTTCATAGGCTACACCTAAATTGTTGTGGGCAAATGCAGCTTCAGGATTTTCTGCGGTAACCTGTTGCCAACGAAAGGCTGCCTCATTCCATAATTGAGCTTTTGCTGCTTCGATCGCAAAACGGTTGGTTGATGTAACACCACAGTTCATGAGCGAACTAACAACCGACACAGTTAATAAAAATAGGAGGAAAAGACGGGATTGATGTACAGAGAACAACCGATAATCCTCTGAATTTCACGGGTCAGAGCCGATACTAGCAGGTACCGCCGAAGATATTGAGACTTGATTTTTCACTAGATTAGTAGTATTTAGGGTGAAAATTTCACTTTGGGCTTGGCCTGCCAGATATCTTTTGCCCGACGAAACAGATGTAACCAAACTTTTCGTTAGAGGCTGCATCTTCTTCATTGGTATCGTAGTATTTAGAGTGAAAATTTCGCTGGCGACTACGGAACCGGACGACTGGGATGAGGCCAAGTTCAGAAAAAATATCATTGATAAAAAGATGACGGCTAGACCAACGAAAGTCAACAAACAAAATTCATTTTTAATCCAACGTTTCACTCTGAAACCTCAATTTGTAATGAGTATTTAGGAAAATAGTACTTAAAAGTTGAAAAGGAAAAAGTCGTATGTCACAATAGGCCGAAGATTCCAAACAGGGACACTTCCATCTGAAGTATAGCACTGATTTAATAGTCCAGCAATGGAAAAGCACTACTTATGAAACTTAATCAGCCCAATCAGAAATTGACCAATCAACAGTTAGATATTATTGAATATGACTTAAACCACACTGGATTTCACATCATTGAGAATGTGATCTCACCATCTGAAGCCGACCACACTAGACGAGTGTCTCTAGAGTTAGCTGAAAAGGACTTAATGACTGGACGAGATTATGGTTATGCGGATGGGAAATGTCGACGGGTTTGGGCTATTGTGGGGAAAGATCCTATCTTTCGACGACTGATCCAACACCCTACTGTCATTGATGTTTGGCAACATATACTAGGCAACGATGTGGTAGCTTCCACCTTTACCGTCAATATCGTCTATCCAGGAGCTGAAAACGGTGGTTGGCACGTCGATTACCCCTACTGGGCAATGCAACCACCGTTTCCTCAAGGGGCTTTAACCGGTCAAACTATCTGGATGCTCGACGATTTTACCACCAGTAACGGGGCAACGGCTTGTATCAAAGGTTCACACCAAAAATTGTCTCCACCCAATACAGATCAAATTGACCAGATGGAAATGGCCTTTGCTGTTGCTCCCAAAGGGTCGGTAATGCTAACCAACGGTGCAATTTGGCATCAATCAACGGCTAATCGAACTAGCGAAGTACGGGTTGGATTATTGGGCATGTACAA
>CAYVHK010000256.1:0-5285 GCA_964451145.1 uncultured bacterium
AAAAACTGTTCCACTAATCCGACCCACTTTATTAAAAACAACCTGAATTTTTTGCAGTCGAGTACCGTCCGAAATCTCAATTTCACCTTGGTGCTGGCCCGTGGGTAGCCCTTCTAATTTTTGCAAAAAGACTCCAACATTATCACTAGTTGTCGCCAATAATTTGCCAATTAGCGGTCGTTCGCTGGTATTCTTCTGTTGATAACGAAGACCAATCCATTCAGCTGATGATGACAATCGCCAATCAATAACTGCTTGGCCTTGATTGTGAAATTTGATCAAGCGGCTTAATTGTTCCAAATCGACAATGGAACCTGCACCGAAATCGGCGGCCGTAGTTGACAGTTTCAGTTCTGACCTTGGCACACTCATTTTTATGGCAATCTGTTTTGTGTTAGCCTTTTTAGCACGAACCATTAGTTTCACGGTATACTCACCAGCTGCTAGATTGGTGCGATCAACGTTAAGTTGGATTGGTACAGTTTCTGTGCGAATTAGCCCATTAGCAGGTGAAATCGTGAGCCAACCTATACTTCCCGGCGTCGATCCGACCATTTCAATTTTCCACTCCAAACGACCAGTACCAATATTTGTGATGGTAAAATTATCGATTAGTTGTTTGGTCCCAAAATTAAACCTAGATGATGACAAATTAACTTCGAGGGCTTCGCCTCCGCGCATCCGAAATAGGACCCTTTGCTGCACACTATAACCAGCCGCTCCTCGCGTCTGTACCAAAATTTCGCTGGTATAATCATCAATCGCTAACTGATGTCGATCAATCACTAGCTCAACGCGATCTAAGTCGATGTTGGTCAAACCGGTTTCCGGTTTGTAGTGTAGCCAGTTAGCTCCACCAGAAATCTGCCAACCAAATTGCCCCGTACCGATGTTGTCAATTACCAGTGGTAATCGATCTTGTTTTTCGCCAAAATCGATATTTTTCGTGGAAAGCTTTAACATCGGCTGTGGAATTTTGACTGTTATAAACAAACTGCGAAGTATTAAATCTGGTACCATACTAACATTAGGTTCTTGATTATTTATTTGCCGGATCTTAACTGTTTCGGTAATTTGGAAGCCAGCTGGAAAATCGCCTAAGGCATCGTTGTTAATCCTTACCTTAAAAAGTTCAGCTTCACCGGCCATCACGCTTCCTTGCATTGGTGAAATATGGAGCCAATCCGAACTTTTTACTTTTTCTGCTCGCCAGTCTAGACGACCCGACCCTGTATTAAAAACCTTGACCATCTGGTATTTACGACTTAAGCCGAAGTCAATCGAGTTGGGAGCAATGGTGAGTAAGGGTTTGGGCGGAATAATCAATTGAACGTTAATTTTCTTTTCAAACGTTGGCTTGTTGCTTGGACCTGAAACCTTTTGAGCAAAGGCCTGAAAAGTTAGGGTCGCACCCAATCGACCAGGATCATGCCGTCGATCAGCGGTCAACACAATAACTAATTCTGACTGCGCAGCAATCGTACCACGAGTAGGTGTAGCTGTTACCCAATCCATATCAAAGCTAACTGACCAGTGTAAGTCAGCCTTTCCTTGGTTCTGAATAGTTAAGGTTCGTTTAGTTTCGATTTCCGAAAAGTCGATCAAATCAGAATCAATCTTAGGTATTGCTGTTGCAAAAACCGCTTGCATACGTTCAGACCTAGCACTCTCAATTTCCCCATCTTCGTTTAGTTTGACTCCACTTACGCTATAAACATAGGTCTGATTCGGTTCAACATCAGCATCGACAAACTGGAGCTGTTCGATTATGGCAATTTTTTTTTCGTGCTGTTCGTCTTCGGTCTGGTTGACGAAACGATATACTTGGTATTGGTCTGGAACGTCTTCAGTATTAGTATTGATAATTATATTCCAACTAAGCTGAAGCCCTTTATTTACCTGTTCAATAGTCAGGTTTTTCGGACGAGCAGGTTCTTTGTTAAGTTCGCTTTCGTCTTTCTGACAACTCATTAATCCGACACCAATGATCAATAATTGTAAAAACAATCGCCAAAACAGATTTTGATCCCACAAGTAAGTAGTATGGCTCATTGACTTCATCTGGATTTGGACTTTTTACGCCGTTTTGCGACTAGCACTCTTTCTCGCTTTGGTGATTGAGGTTGAGTTGCAATTGCAGGTTGCGACGTGTTTTTCAATTTTATTGTCTGATCTACTTTCTTAGCCCGGTCTTGCTCAATTTCGGCTGATTCTCTTTGGTATTCGGCATAAGTTCCGGAATAGAAAGTGACTTTATCTTTTTCAAAAATCAGTAATCGGTTAGCCAATTTGTTCAGTAGATAACGATCATGTGAAATCATCAGAACCGTTGCAGAGTAATCAGCCAAAGCATTTTCTAGGGCTTCTCTAGCTTGAATGTCAAGATGATTAGTTGGTTCGTCCAATAATAAAACGTTAGCCTGTTTCAACAACAGTTTAGCTAACAGTAGGCGACTTCTCTCTCCTCCACTTAAATCAGCGGTCAGTTTGAATACTTCCTCTTCGGTGAACAGAAAAGTTGCCAAGAAGCTACGAACTTGTCCATCTGTCCAAAGTGGACGCTGTTGTCGAATTTCGTCAATGAGTGCCAGCCTTTCGTCCAGATCCTTCAATTCTTGATCGTAGTAGCCAAAAGTCAGATTATGTCCGACACTAAACGTTCCACCGTTCGGTTTTAATTGACCCAATAATATTCGAAGAAATGTTGTCTTTCCTGAACCATTAGCGCCTAAAATCCCAACCACATCTCCTCGAAAAATATCACAATTAAGGCCTGAAAAGACAGTTTCACCACCGAACTCCTTACTTAACTGCCGACAACGCAGAATCTCATTTCCACCTCGAATCTGTGGTTGGAAATGTATGTGCATTGTTTTGTCAGTGGATTCTGGAGCTTCGATCAGATCCAACCGTTCTAATCTGGTACGACGACCTTGTGCTTGCTTACTTTTTTGACCTGCCAGATTTTGGCGAATAAATGATTTTTCTTTAGTAATGAACTGCTGTTGTTTCCTATATTCTCGATTTCGTGTCACCACTTCCAATGCTTTAGTTTTTCGGTATTGCGAGTAATTACCACGATAAATCGTTAAGCGTTGGTTTCTCAGTTCCAGAATTTTACTGACTGTCCGATCCAAAAAGTATCGATCGTGCGAAATCATTAATACTGCCCCAACATAAACCTTGTTGAGGTAATTTTCTAGCCATTCAGTAGCTTTAATATCAAGGTGGTTAGTTGGTTCATCCAGTAGCAACAAATCTGGATTTTTAAGCAGAATTTTAGCTAGAGCCAATCGGTTACGTTGCCCACCACTCAGAGTTTTTGTCGGCAATTCCCAATCATTTGACCCAAACCCCAATCCTGACAAAGCTTGTTTGATTGATAATTCGTATTGATAGCCACCGTTCTGATCATGTTTTTCTTGTAATTGAGCTAATTTTTGTAACAATTGTGGCTGATCAGGTTGATCTTCCAATTCCAGCATTAGCTCTAACATTTGGTCTTCTACCTGTTGCTGTTTCTGAAAAATCTGGAGCAACTCTTGATGAAGGGTCAATTCTGGATTTAGATCAGGATTTTGACTCAGATAGCCAATTCGGGACTGTTTGGCTGATTGAACTTGCCCTTTATATTCGAAGATTTGGCCTACCAAGATCTTCATTAAGGTTGTTTTCCCCGAACCATTCTTACCAATTAATCCGAGTCGATCTGTTTTTTCAATCGAAAGAGAAACGTTTTCCAGAACTGGAAAGGCGTCGTAGGCTTTACTAACCTTCTCGACGGTAATCAGGGACATTTGTATTTAGCTATGATTTTTTTCTTCATCAGGTCTAGATAACATCAATTTTTCATCCGTGCTGTCCCCAACGTCTATAGTGAGTGTTTGCTCCTGATCGTCAGATGTGTCCAAGGTTATACCTCCAGTAGAGGACTGTTTTTCCATGTTAGCCAATTTCTCGAGCATATCCCTAGCCATTTGTCCGGCCTGTGTATCTGGTGATAATTCAATCGTTTTTTGAAAATCAGACTCGGCCAAATCGAATTGATCCTGTTTGTAATGGAGGAGGGCCCGGTTACAGTAAGCTTCGGCAAAGTCTGGTTTCAAATCGATGGCCTTATTATAGTCGGCTAAACTTTCTGCAGGTTTGTTGTAATTGCCATAGGCAAAACCACGATTCATAAACAGCAAAGCAATTTCTGGGTGTTGGTACTGTTTATCTAATTCAATAGCAAACGTAAAATCGTCAATAGCTAGATCCCAAGCCGGTTGATCGGGATCAATTAATTCTCCCTCTTTATTGGTAGCTCGGAAAAAGTCAGGGATTGAGATATAAGATAGACCACGATTGGCATAGGCTTCTAAATGTTTACTATCTAGTTTGATAGCGTCAGTGTACTTTTCTATTGCATCTAGATACTTACCAGTTTTAAGTAGCTGATTGGCCTCTTGGTAAGTAGTTTCAGCCGGAGATGTTTTACTGTGTATAATTAGGGGTATGATTATAAACATGGAAGCTGGCCTCCCTCAAATATTAGTAAATAAATGTGTTTTATTTTAAGTTAATTAATTATGCAGATAAAGAATCACTTTTTTGCCAATAGGCACTATGATAGTCAATTTCAATAATAGGATCGGTAATGCCATGTTGTTGTCGGTAGGCAAGAACCGCAGCTTTTTCGCCACAGATGTGGTCTAATCCCCAATCATCAATGATAATATATCCACCAATGGAAAGTTTGGGATATAAAGACATCAAACTCTGCATTGTCGATTCGTAGAAGTCACTATCAACCCGCAATACTGATAATGCTGAAATCGGTGCTAAGGGCAAAGTATCGGTAAACCAACCAGGCAAAAATTGAACTTGTTCGTCTAGTAAACTGTAATGGTAGAAATTGGCTTCAACAGTTGGTAAAGATACGGAAAAAAAGTCGATTTTTTGTACTGCTGACATTTGGTACATTTTTTGATCTAAATCGTTATTTGGTTGTGGTAACCCCTGAAACGAGTCGGCAACCCAAACGATTCGGTTGCTGATCTGATGAGCGGCTAAAACAGCTCGCATTAGAACAGCGACTCCACCCCGCCAAGCGCCACATTCAATCAAATCGCCCGTAACTTGATTCTGTATACAGGACTCTATACAAAACTGAACATTATCCAGCCGTTTTTGGCTACACATGGTCAACGCCTTGCCAAGCCAGAAATGGTCAAACCACTGATCAGTTGATTGTTCTTCCAATGTTTCTGGCGACAAGATATTCTTAGCTACTGGTGCATTAA
>CAYVHK010000257.1:0-5260 GCA_964451145.1 uncultured bacterium
AATGTCTAATAAAACACAAGAGCACATTAATGAAGATAGCCAAGGTTTTCATCTCAAGAACAGAAAAGTAATTCAACATGCCCACCATAACGTTAGAAACAGTTGATCTACTCAACGTACCAACTCTCAACCGAGTTCGACCTATTGGAGAGCTACATGCGTCTTAGGAATCTATTAAAGGCATCCAATAAAACCAGTTCGAAGTAAGTTGGGCAAATCTCAATACCCACCTTACTACGCACATAAACCCTTTTGTCATTTATAAATTATAAAGGAATACGTAATGAAACAAATCGCAGTTGACAATTCTACAAATTATATGAACGCTAGTGTACTATTCGATTCAAGCACTTCCTCATATGAGCCAGAAGAAGCTGAACAGGAAGAGTATGAGATAACTTCCCCACTCACAAAAGACACGCCCATTTCTGGGCACGAAGATAACACACATTCTGACAGCAAAAATTATGAAGGCATAATTCCCCCATGGTTATCCAAACTGGGTCAACATCGAATCCTTACTAGGCAAGAAGAAAGAAAGATCGGAAAAAGAATAAAAGAGGGAGACGAAGACGCTTGCAACCTACTGGTCACACATAACTTTCGCCTAGTGTTCTCAGTTGCACTAAAATATAAGGAGTTAGGTGTACCACTTGAAGATTTAGTTCAGGAAGGAAGCATGGGTCTGATGAAAGCCGCAAAAAGGTTTGATTATACCAAAGGGTTTAAATTTAGTACTTATGCTATCTGGTGGGTACGTCAGGCTATCATGCGCCTATTAGATAACATGGCTAGAACAATCCGTTTGCCTTCACACTTAATCGACAAATCTTATTTGTTAGACGATGTCCATGGTAAATTACAGAAAAAACTAAATCGTGATCCTAATTTGGACGAAATTGCAACTGAACTAGAGATTGAGACTGACCAAGTTATCGCCATCACTACACTTAAAAAAGGTACAGTTTCACTTGACAAAAAGCTGAACTCGGACGATGTCACAATAAAACTAATCGATACCGTTGAAGATCCGTATGCCAATCCTGATCAAACATATATCGGTGATCTAATCAATAAGGATTTAGTCGATAACCTGCTGGACAAACTGTCGGTCAAACAAAGTGAAGTCCTTAGACGGAGATATGGTATTGATAAGCAAGGTAATGCTGAAACTCTACGAGAACTCGGAGATATGTTCAACCTGACCCGTGAACGTATAAGACAAATTGAAGTTGATGCCTTGGATAAGCTGCGTAATGTATATGATGAATATGGTGAATCACGTTTTGCCACAAATATGTAGTGGTCATTAGGTTATAATTTTTTCATCCGTTTCATATTAATTGAGTAGATTTCGATAAACAAGAGCTTCACCTCCACAACAAACAGAGATTAAGCAGACAGAATTGAGATGGTGACTGTAATCCCCAACTGTCAAGAAAAAGTAAATGAGTAAGATGTTGTCTTTCGGTAAAAAAGATTATAGCTACCAAATTTGTTAAAGCGTAACAATAGGAGCGTAGGCAAAAATGAAATATATTCGCCATATTTTACGTAATCAAAAATCTCAACTCTCAATTGCCTTTAGCAGAAAGCTTACAATCTGGCTACTCTATTGCTTGTTTGTTTGGGGGGGAGCTGCACATTCTCATCAGAATAGGTCAGTATCATCCAAAGTCGAGGGAGAATTAGACTTAAGTAGTGCACTTCGCGTCGGACAAATGGGTACCCTGACATTTTCTTTTTCTATCACCTCGAACCAGATAACTCAAGGACAACTTGAATTCCGGCTACCAAGAGGAATACGGTCCCTTTCCCCAACGACTTTTAACGACATTTACCTTGGGACTCAAAAACAACAAAATCAGGTTGCTATTAGCGTTGATAGTCCCGGTGCCTACTCGTTACAAGCATCTCTATACTTTACCGCACTTGACGGTCGAGATATTGCTGAACACTTCTATCTCTACCTCAAAAGTGGGCCTAAACAAGCTGAGATATCAACATATCCTATAATAGGTTATCAAAAGAATCAAAAACTCCAAGCGGAAGGCGATCGACATCAGATGTTAATCGATGGTATAAGTGTAGGAGGAACTGTTACCTACTACAACGACAACCAGCGCCAAATACGCCCACTAATTCGTGCTAAAGTGAGATTATTTCAATCAGATGTTCTTCTTGGGACTACATTTTCTGACTTGAATGGTGATTACCTTTTTCGGGAAGTAGTCCTTCAACCACAAGTAGTCAATACACTACAACTTTCGATTGAAATGGCAAATGATATTCTAGTTCTTGCCAGTCCAGACCAAGAAGTCTATACTTTCAAGTCTGACTTAATCCAAAATGTCGAAGCTGGACATATTAAACGGAATCTAATCTTAGATGTAGACAATCCCAATCGAGGCGCAGGATACATATTCGAAACTATTCAGAGAGCGCATGACTTTCTACTAGTACAAGTAGATACCCGTCGTACCAAACCGATTAATGTTATTTGGCCACAATCGGCAAAGGGTTCCTATTATTATGTTACGCAAAGATTTGGTCGCATCAATAACGAATCAATTCATATCGCTGCTGGAGCAGACCAGTGGCGAAGGAACGTTATGTACCACGAGTACGGCCATGCTCTAATGTCAGCACTATATAATTACGATTTTAATGCCATTCCACGCGGCGAATACCGAGAATTTCATCAGCTGGCAATGGTTACAGATCCGGAATTCGCCTTTAGTGAGGGGTGGGCCGAATTTTTTGAAGCTGCTGTTGATGACCGAGCCCTGAATGTAACTGGTTTTCTAGACGGTCGAACCCCTAACATAGAAAATAATCAATGGTGGTCTGGCAGACACGACGGTAGTGGATCTAATCTGAATGGCGCTTTAGTGGAGGGATCAGTAGCTAGTATTCTATGGGACATTTTTGACACAGATAGCTCCATTGACCTCTCACCAGGTACTGACGATGACCAAATCGAGAATCGCTTCGACCTGTTATGGAAAATTCTACTTCAACGAAGGCCTCAAAACATTGTGCAAATTGCCGAAGCTTGGCGTGATGAGGAATACCCAAATTGGGAAGCGATACAAGATATCTATGCTAGCCACCGAACTTTGTCTCAAACTAAAAAAACACCAATATTGACTTTCACAGCCCCTGATCAGGTAGATATCCTAGCAGGTCCAACCTACCAGATAGCTTGGACAACAAGTACTCCAGAAAGCGATGGGCCAAAAATTGACCTCTATTACTATGCCAGCAACCAAACACCTGAGAATGCCAAGTTGATCTCGCGTCAAGTAGATGGCACCGGTTTGGTTTGGGATACAACGAACGTTCCCGACGGCCGCTACTATTTGCTAGCTGTTACCACTGATGCCGAAGGAGAGTCAGTTCAAGTTTCATCGGGATTTGTCGTCATCATTGACCAGACACCTCTAGAACCACCAAAGGTCGTTTCTTCCACCCATCCTCAAATGGGAATGGGTGTTGCCAATAACTCTCCCATCTTTCAGTTCTCCATGCCAACAAATACCTCAATGACCATTGATGAAAATATCTATAGTTACCTGTTAGACCAACAACCATATACTGTGCCTGATACCGAAGCAGATCTACAGATTCTTGATGACCAACTAAAACTTTACGGGCTCGAAGTTGGAAAATGGTGGTTACATATCCGTGCATATGATCCATTGGGTTACTGGAGTCGGACACGTCACTTTTACTTCACAGTTCTTCCCTCAACCGACAACAGTAGTCCTAGTATTGATGTGATAGACTATTTGATTGAACTATCTCTGTCCGAGTCAACCGAAAACAGGTTAAAAAAGTGGACAAAAGAAATCCGTCTTCAGCCCTATGGCTTTGCAACCAACCGAGACTTGTCCGCTTTAAATGATATAACCGCGGCTCTAAATGCACTGATGGGTACCACACAAATTCGGCTTACCACAGATGCCCCTAATTTCAAAATCTATTTTTATCCGTCTATAATGCTTCGTTTAATAGAACCAGACTATAGTACTGATAACCCAAGCTTCCTTAGTATCCAATGGCAACAAAACCAGATCACTGATGCAAAGGTCTTAATTGATAGCTTTCGTACCAACCAAGTACAACGTGACTATCTAATTCGCAAACAAGTTGCACAAGGGCTAGGACTAATGCTAGACAGTGAAACTTATCCAAATAGTATCTTCTACCAGAAATGGAACGGCGTAACCAAATTAGCGCCTATCGATAAACAAGTAATAACACTTCTCTATCACGATCAAGTAGAAGCAGGTATGACGGTCCAACAACTTCTACAGCTGAACGGCAATCAGCAGAAGAAACCTAATACAGATGAATTTACCGATCCCATCGCAGAAAGTATCACCATCTCTGACGAAATAAATAAACCAGAATTTGAAATACTAGCGGGAGATGTCAATAGTGATGGGATAGTTAACATTTTAGACTTGGTAACGACAGCAGCATCATTTGGTAAAACTGGTGTTGTACTTGCGGAAGATATTAATTGTGATGGCAGTGTCAACATTCTTGATTTAGTCATCGTATCTACTAACTTGGGTCAATCGGCAGTACTCACATCTTTTATCGCTACTCAAACTGAATTAACTTCTAATCAGCAACGGCATATTACTTCAGCCATAGATAAATTATCATCTAATTTGAATAGATCTAGTGCTGAAGAAATGACGTTGAGTATCTTAAAATCAATCTTGCCTGAAAGATTACCGACATATACTCGGTTGCTAGCCAATTACCCAAATCCATTTAATCCAGAAACATGGATTCCTTTCCGATTGGCAAAAGACTCAACAGTCGTTGTAAAAATCTATGACATGACTGGTAAACAGATTAAACTAATTGAATTAGGCCAAATACCGGCGGGAAATTATGTAGAGCCTAACAGAGCAATTCTTTGGGACGGAAGAGCAGATAGCGGAGAACTAGTTGTTAGTGGAACATACTTTTATCAAATTGAGGTAGAAGGTTATACAGAGACACGAAAAATGGTGATTATTAAATAGTACATTCATTGACTGGCCATTACTCAAAATCATATACAAAATTTTCTTTATACGAAATAATCAAACATATGTTGTCTGACCTTAGTTAACTTTCTAACATCATAAGTTCTTCGTTCACTTAGGCTTCCGCTTTGTAATACCAATAAAATACTGACCGCTCTTATCTATATTACGTCTAATGTTATGAAGACGACATCTTGTTTAAAACAGGAAAT
>CAYVHK010000258.1:0-5205 GCA_964451145.1 uncultured bacterium
CCGTCGATCTCCAGCTACCATTACCCCATCCCTATAACGAACGGCTACCACAGTCGTACCTTCTATTAATTCTTGGTTATAATTCTGACTTAAAGAGGTAATTCGGTCCCCGTCTTGATTGGTTGATAAGCGAATATTGTTTGCTTGCAACAAATCAAGGAAGTCTCCCTGATAATCGACGATTTGATCTAATGGTCTTAGGTTAGGAATCTCTCGTCTTGATTGATCTGAACTAAAAGATGACCAGTACATTTCAGCGACTTATTCGCCTGTTCTTTGGCGATATCGTTTGGATTGATCCTTGTCGACTCGCCTCATACGGCGCATCAAATCTTTGGTGTTTGGCTTGTCTACTTTTGGCCTTTGTGGACCATCATCGTCTCCGTTTTCATCGGGCAAAAAGGGTCTAACTGGCTTTTGTTTTCGTTCTCGAAATGAAATTAGCACTGCAGAATTGGGATCTTTTCTGTTCACTGATTTGACCTCCGATACTTGCCTAAACGGCGTTTATTACAAATTAATTTTTGGATTCTATTGTGATTTTCTTAGCTCCGGCTATTAATTGATCGACAGTATCTGATTGATCGAGCAATTGCTTATATTGTTCAGCAGTCTCTGAGTCTGCCATATTATCCATACTGATAGTTGTCAATCTGTCTTGTCCCACATTGGTTGATTTCAATGTAACCCGATCCCATTGTATAGATTCTACTTGGTCACAAAAACGCTTGAGAACTGTGCCTCGAAAGTAGGCACGAGTATCAGCTGGTGGGTGGTGGATTGCGTATTCGATTTGTTCTTCAGTAACTAAACGACGAATCAAGCCTTGCCCTTCAAGACCATAGTAAAGGCCAACTTCGGGATCAATATTATGATAAGCCAGATCTAAACTTTGCAACCAGGGATCATTCCACTCAATCCTTTCCTCTTCAATGAAGGTTTGGAGTAGCCACTTTTTAGCTACCCAATCCAACCGGTCAGATAATTGCATAGGTTCGCTTTCGAGTTGAGTGAGTGTGTCTTCCCATTCTGTCAAAACCCAGTCGTTGTGTCCTTTGGACCGATCAACGTACTTTTGAGCTAAATTCAGATACTCTCCCTGAAGAGCAATAGCGGAAATACTTTGACCATTTTGTAATCGAAACCGCCATTCGTAAGTTTGGTCCCGAGAGATGCTTTTGACTGTTTTAATTGGATCAGCTATGGTAAACCAAGCAGGAATGACTTGTAATTCAATCAATTCCAGAACTAAAGCTGTAGTACCAATTTTGAGAGCCGTGGCGTACTCTGACATGTTAGCATCACCCGCGATACCATGTAGCCTACGGTATTTAGTTGGATTAGCATGTGGCTCGTCACGAGTGTTGAAAATTGGTCGTTTGTGCATTGTATCAATACTAGCTTCAACTTGAAAGAAATCTGATCTTTGCGCCAACTGAAAACAACCAAATTCCTCCATACCGGCTTCCGATTCAATGCCGATTTTTCCTGCTCCAGCATAAATCTGTCGCGTTACTAAAAACGGTAATAAGGAAGATTTCAGATAATTGAAAGGAACTTGTCTTTCCATCAAATAATTATCGTGGCAGCCATAACTGTGCCCAGAAAAATCAGTATTATTTTTGTATAACTCGATAATTTGGCCAGAATTTTCGTGCCGTTGTTCTGCACATTGAGTCAATATGCGTTCACCAGCTTTATCATGAGCAACTAATTCAAACAGGTTTTGGCACTCTGGTGTGGAGTATTCAGGATGCGCATGATCGTTGTACAATCTTGACCCATTCGTTAAAATAAGGTCGCTTTTAATTTCAGCAAACGTCTCGGGTCGTTCTTTATCTTTTGCCTGATAAACCTCTTCGTCCGGGTGCTCCTGCAGACGTCCAACGCGAAAGCCACGTTCATCCTGAAATGGATCTTCGCCTTTATAGTCCCACATCGGACGAAAAACTTCAGAACGATAACTTTTAATCAGCTCAATTGATTGAGTGACAGGATCGGCTTCAGGCTGATCCTGAACAGAAATGCCATACTCAGTTTCGATACCAAAGAGTCTACTCAAGTTTTCCTCATCAAATGTAACAAAATTTAAACCACTGTTATTGGAGTGGAACGGCGTTTGATTTTGTTCACCCGAACTGGTTCCACTTTTACGACATTTTCTGGCTCATAGTCAATCAAACGCAACCAATCCTCAACACTATCTGTAGCCGGGAAGATGTCATTTTCTCTGTATTCCGCATTGATAGCCTGTTTCAGATCAGCAAGCTCAATGCCCAATTCTTGACCGTCGGTTTCAATAGCTCGTTTGATAGCTGATTCCTTGGTTCGCTGAACAATTGATGCCACAATAGCACCACTACAAAGGTCACCACGATATAGAGTATCCCGTCGACCACTCCTCAGAAACACTTCTAAAAAGCGGTTCCCATCGGTGCGTGCAAACATTTCCCCCGTGATATTATCTATGGCATCATCTATGGCTATTTGTGCTGATTCACTTGTATCTTCGTATGTTTTTAATAGATTTGGACTCAATGGTAAATCCGGAGTTAAATAAATGCGAAAAATATCTTTAGTAGCTGTCTGCGTAGGACGTTTAACCTTGATTTTTCGGTCGATTCGGCCAGGTCGCAAAATAGCTGGATCGATCAAATCAGGACGATTAGTCGCTAGAATAATAACCACGTCTTGCAGAGATTCAATTCCATCCATTTCGGCACAAAACATAGGAACGACCGTATTGGAGATGTTATGAGATCGTAATGATCGGCGTGTTCCCAGAATTGATTCTGCTTCATCGATAAAGATAAAGGGAAACAAACCTTCGGACCGCTTTTCTCTGGCGATTTGAAAAATTTCTCGTACTTTTCGTTCTGACTCACCCAACCACATATTTAAAATTTCCGGCCCTTTAATATGCAAAAAACAGCCTTCCACATCCAAACCTGACACGGTTTTCAGTTGTTGAGTCAGGTTATATGCTGTAGCTTTTCCAATCAGGGTTTTACCACAACCGGGTGGTCCATACAAAAGAAAACCTTTGGGAAGAGAAAAATCGAATTGGTCAAATAATTTAGGGTGAAGGGTTGGTAATTCGATTGTGTTTTGAATTTGTTGAATGGCTTCTTCATGCCCACCAATTTTTGACCAAGGTACATTGGGAACGGCTTCAACGTAGTAGTCTTGACTTTCCTGACTATCAATTTTCTCAATGGCAACCCGATAACTTGTATCAACCCGAATTTGATCGCCACTTTTAAGCTTGACGTTTAACAGTTCAGCTGATCGTTGCAGAATGGATGAGTTTAACCCTTGTTCTTGACCAATTTGGATGCGGCCATCGGGCAAAAAATCGGTTGCCTTGACAATTGGCCCTGCTTGTCCATAACCTAAATGACCAATTAGAACATAGGCTTCATTGAGTAAAACACTATAACCAATCCTTAGTTCGGTTAAATCGACATTACTATCGATATTAGTGTAATACTCAGTACCACCGACAATCACATGAGCTGTCTCTTCGGTTGGTATACCGATTAATGTACCAATGCGATTAGCTGGTGCGGTTAGTTTATCAACCGCCTCTTGTAATTCCTCGATAACCTGGCGGGCCTCGTTGAAAACAACTTCATCTTCCATAATAGAATGACGCAACTGCAATAAACCCGATCGGAATTGATCGTCGTCTTCAGTAATATAGAGTAATTGATTAACCAATAGTAAGGAACGTGGAATGGTGGGTTGGTCAGGGTCTTCCTCTGATTGCTCTGCGTCAGCGTAATCAACCGCATCTGGGAAAGGATCATTGCTGGCATCGGCTCGATTTTGTTTTTTACGCATCCGATAATCCTCGTCTGTCGGCCATTCGTGGGAAGGGGTGAAAACACCGATATTCTAACACATTTACACCCCAAGTTCAAAAATAATCAGCAGATATTGGCATTGACCTATCAGTAATCTAAACGTATTCTTATCCATAAAAAGGAAAAAGATAATAACCTCAATGCCAATTATTACCCTAATGACCGACTTTGGCACAAAAGACACATACGTTGGTGTAATGAAAGGGGTGATTCTGTCGATCTGTCCAGCGGTAAGAATTATCGATTTGACACACGAGATTCCAGCCCAAAATGTAGCTGTTGGTGCGTGGCAACTGTCTAACACCTATTCCTATTTTCCGCCGGGTACCATCCATTTAATTGTGATTGACCCTGGGGTTGGTAGTAAGCGACGGGCGGTGATTAGCCAAGTTAATAATCATACTTTCGTATATCCTGATAATGGATTGCTCAGCCTAGTCGACCAACGAACACCTTTGGAGAAGTCAGTTGTACTTAAAAACGACAATTATTTTTTGCCTAATATTAGCCAAACCTTTCATGGTAGGGACATTTTTGCTCCAGTGGCAGCACATTTAGCTAAAGGCGTACTAATAAATAAATTTGGGCCACCAATAAACAATCTTTGTAAAATAAACTTCTCAAACACCAAAATTGACTCGTCCCAAATTGAGGGCCAAATTATTTGGATTGATCATTTTGGCAATGCTATTACCAATATCAGTCAACAGTTGATAGACCAAACTTTGCCTGATTCAGAATTGAAAATTTGTTTTTCTTACCAACAGATTTTCAAAGTTTGTGCCGCCTACAACCAAGTTGCCATAGGTAAGATACTAGCCATCATTGGAAGTTCCGGTTACTTAGAAATTTCAGTTAACCAAGATTCTGCTCATGAACTGTATGATTTATCAATTGGCGATTTGGTGACAGTAAGTGCTCTGTAGTCCCGATTTAGTCTAACTAAGTACTAGAATAAAAAGTAGCGTTGCGCCATTGGCAGTACTTCTGCTGGTTCACAAATGAGATGTTCTCCATCGGCGTGCACTTCGTAGGTCTCTGGATTAACTGTTATTTCAGGAGTATAAGCATTATGAATCATAGAATCTTTATTGATTTGTCTACAGTTAGCTACTGGTAAGATAGATTTCTGTAATTTCAGTTGATTGCCAATACCATTGTCCACCCCTACACGCGATACAAAGCTAACAGAACAGGTATAGGGTGTGCGACCAAAAGCGCCAAACATCGGTCGTCCCAAAACGGGCTGCGGCGTTGGAATCGAAGCATTAGCATCGCCCATAGCCGCCCACACAATGAAACCCCCCTTGATAATCAACTGTGGTTTGATACCAAAAAA
>CAYVHK010000259.1:0-5200 GCA_964451145.1 uncultured bacterium
ATCAACAAGGATACCCAGTTGCCAGTGGTATGTATTTTTATCAACTCCAGTCGGTTGAAAATTCACAGGATCGATCTTCTAGACCGCTCACCGCCCCTCGCAAGATGATGATTATTAAGTAGTTTCTGGCCGCTCAAATCATCTTCAACCTTCTTGTTAATAATTGTTGTCTGTCATCTGAAAACAATCTTTTTTCCAACTATTAAATCGAAAATTATATCCTTAATCAAGATCGATCCAAGTTCTGATATATCTTGGATCAAATTTTAAATTAAATCTAAGAAAAACAGGATTTGATTGACCAAATTGTCCTCCTGTTTTACAATCTAACTCCCCGTGAGGTAGATTTAATTGGTCTGTCGCCTTTCTACTGCATCAGGAACAGAATTATTGAGTAAGGACTAACAGACTTTCTACACTTAAAAAACATAAGTAAAGGAGCTAGTTATTATGTCGAAAAATTGCGTTAACATCGCGGTCGTTGGTATGGGGATTGGCCGCCCTAACGGAGTGGCTTTAGCCAACAACGATCGGGGTAAGGTAGTTGCACTTTGTGACCTAGATCAGTCCAGAATGGAGGACTTTGCCAAAGATCTTCCTGATTCGGTCAAATACTACACTGACTATAAAGAGATGTGCCAAGACCCAGATATCGATGCCGTTTTTGTTGGCACACCTAACCAATGGCACGTGCCGATAGGTCTAGAAGTAGTCAACAGCGGTAAGCATGTAATGATTACCAAGCCGTTAGCTGATTCGGAGAAGGCTGCTGAAGAAATGGTAGCGGCGGCTAATGAGGCTGGAGTCGTTAACATGATGTCTTTATCCACTCGTTTTGACGATGGTTGTCGGCATCTGGGACATTTGGCGAGAGATGGTTACTTTGGCGAGCTTTACTACGCTCGTTCTCGTAGTGTACGTCGTAACGGTATTCCTGCCTGGAATCTTGGATTCATAAAAAAGGGTGGTGGAGCTTTTCGGGATATGGGTGTTCATGCCCTAGATGCAGTTTGGTGGGTTTTAGGCAATCCCAAGCCTATACATGTCATCGGTACTGCTGGGGCCAAGTTCGGTCCTCATGGTCGAGGTTATGGTTTTGGTCGAGAGTATACGGAGGAGATTTTTCAGCAATTTGAGGCTGATGACTATGCTGGTGGATTTATTACCTTTGAGAATGGTATGGGTCTACAAATCGAAAGTTTTTGGGCCTCACATCAGCCTGGCGAGTTTCAGATGGAGCTATTTGGTACAGAGGCTGGTGCCAAATTACATCCTTTGATGGCTTATCGTTGCGATGATAATAAAGAGGATGATATCCAGTTGCAACCAACCGAACGGATGGGTTCTTGGGATCGAATCGCGGACCATTTTATCAACTGCATTTTGGATGGTATAGACTGCGAAGCACCACTGATGCATGGGTTAACTGTCCAAAAAATGATGGAAGGATTGTTACACAGTGCCGAAATCGGAAAACCAGTTTCTTTCGATTAGATAAAACAACAAGGACTGGAGTATGAATAAACATTGGTCGTTGTTCGTTCTATTTGGTCTCTGCTTTTTTCTATTAGTCCAAGTCCCTTCTGTTCAACCTTCAGGAATTGATTTTGACCGTCAAATTCGTCCTCTGTTATCCGATCGTTGCTTTGCCTGCCATGGCCCGGACAATCAAGCACGCCGGGCCAATCTTCGGCTTGACACATCTGACGGTCTGGCGACCGTCATTATTCCCAACCAACCTGACAAGAGTGAACTCTACCGACGTATTATTTCAACTGATCCAAAGTTGGTAATGCCACATCCATCCTCTAAATTGGAACTATCGGTCAGCGAAATCGATGATATTAAACAGTGGATTGCTGAAGGTGCCGATTACAAACAGCACTGGTCATTTGTTCCACTGACACCTGTACAAATGCCATCTTTGGATGATGTTAGCTGGTGTAAAAACCCCATTGACTATTTTGTCTTGAATCAGTTGAATGAACATGGACTAGAGCCTAATACGTTGATCAGTAAAGAGCGTCTGATCCGCCGGGTCAGCTTAGACTTGACGGGATTGCCACCGACCATACCACAAATTGATCAGTTTTTGTCCGATGATAGTCTCAACAACTACGAAAAACTTGTCGATCGTTTACTAGATTCGCCCAGATTTGGCGAGCGGATGGCCTCGAGTTGGTTGGATTTAGCACGCTATGCTGATACCTATGGCTACCAAAGCGATGTTTATCGATCTATGTGGCCATGGAGGGATTGGGTCATTCAAGCCTATAATGATAATTTATCTTATGACCAATTTTTGACTTGGCAATTAGCTGGGGATCTACTACCTAACGCGACTGCAGAGCAGAAATTGGCTACCGCCTTCAATCGTCATCATCGTCAAACTAACGAGGGTGGTAGTGTAGAAGAAGAATTTCGAGTCGAATATGTAGCTGACCGAACACATACTTTAGGCACAACCTTTCTCGGATTAACGATTGAGTGTGCCAGATGCCACGACCATAAATATGATCCCATTAGCCAAGAGGAATATTACAATCTATTTGCTTTTTTTAATAACATTGACGAGTCGGGTCTTTACTCTCATTTCACCCAATCCATACCGACACCAACCCTTTTATTAACTAAGTCTGAAAAAGAAACTCAACTCGAACAACTTAATCAGTCTATAATAGACCTGGAAAAACGAGTTCAAAAAACTAAACTTGTTGAACAAGATAGATTTAAAAATTGGAAACAAAATCATCTAATCAAAGAAAAAGTGATGCCTTTAAGCCCAGTTGGAAATTACACCTTTGATGAAATTGCCGATAATCAATCCGCTAACATCGCCAATGTCGAAAAGCCGGCCAAACTTTATGATCAACCAATTTCAGTAGTTGGTAAAGTTGGTCTTGGTCTTAAGATGAGCGGAGAAAACAGTATTGTTTTTGAAGGTGTAGGTGAATTTCAACGGTCTGATCCTTTTACCATTTCGCTTTGGTTACAGACGCCGGAATTTGTTGAGCGAGCAGTGGTTTTTCATCGTTCACGATCTTGGACTGATGCCGGCAGTCGTGGTTATCAATTATTAATCGAAGGCGGTAAGTTGAGCATTTCCCTAATCCACTTTTGGCCCGGTAATGCTATCCGCATTCGTACTCAGAACATGATACCGGTCCAAGAATGGGTACAGGTGTCAGTCAGCTATGATGGTTCAAGCCAAGCCAGTGGTTTGCGAATTTACCTTAACGGTCAATTAGCTGGTACTGATGTTGTTCGAGATAACTTATATAAAAATATCACTGGTGGGGGTAATGTACATCTAACCATTGGTCAACGTTTTAGAGACCGTGGGTTTAAGAATGGTTTGGTAGACGAATTCAAAGTTTTTAATCGCCAGTTATCAGCATTGGAAATACAACAATTGTACGGTGTGTGGAC
The DNA here is from genome assembly GCA_964451145.1 of uncultured bacterium. Taxonomy (GTDB): domain Bacteria; phylum Poribacteria; class WGA-4E; order WGA-4E; family UBA9662; genus TMED15. Next base: position 3,430 of record CAYVHK010000259.1, read on the forward strand.
TCCATCAACTGATACCGATTTACTCGAATATTATCTCGCCAATCATAGTCAATCGTACCAACAGGCTCTGGCCGAATTGAAAACTGCTCGGAAAGATTATAATCAAATGATCGACGGTATTACCGAGATTATGACTATGGAGGAGTTAGGCCAACGACGACCAACCTATATTCTAAAACGTGGTTTATATAATGCCCCATCTGAACTGGTTGGCCCAGATACTCCCAAATCAATTTTATCTTTTCCAACTGACTTTCCTCGTAATCGTCTGGGCCTAGCACTGTGGTTGACTCACCCTCGAAATCCCTTAACCGCAAGAGTAGCAGTCAATCGATACTGGCAAATGTTGTTCGGCCAAGGATTAGTTAGAACACCTGAAGATTTTGGTTCGCAAGGTCAAAGGCCAGACTTGCCAGAGTTGTTGGACTGGCTAGCTAATGACTTTATACAGAGTAATTGGGATCAAAAAGGTATGATCAAAAAAATGGTTATGTCATCGACCTACCGACAATCATCAATACCTACACAATTAGCGAAACGTTTAGACTTTGACAATCGATGGTTTAGCCGCGGGGCTAGACACCGATTGTCGGCAGAAATGATTCGGGATAGCGCTTTGTCGATTAGCGGTCTACTGGTCAACAAAATTGGTGGACCCAGTGTAAAACCTTATCAACCTCCCGGCTTGTGGAAAGAGAAGTCCGGTCGTACCTATCAAGCTGATAGTGGAGATGGATTGTATCGACGGAGCCTATACACCTATTGGAAACGAACTTCTCCGCCACCTTCAATGATGATTTTTGATGCTGCCAAACGAGACGTTTGTGTTGCACAGCGCCAATTGACTAATACGCCAACTCAAGCTTTGGTTTTACTCAATGACACACAATTTGTCGAAGCAGCCCGTTTTCTTGCCCAACGAATGCTCAATCATGGTGCCACATTATCTGATCAGCTGAAATTCGGTTTTCGCCTTTCCACTGGTCGAATTCCGACTAATGATGAACTGAAAATTATGACAGACCTTTACTTTCAACAAAAATCTATATTCCAATCAGATAGACAATCGGCGATTGATCTTTTATCCATTGGTAACCAGCCCAAAGACTTGTCTTTACCACCAGTATCAACAGCAGCGACCTGTATCGTTGCCAGTATGCTTCTCAACTTCGATGAAACCATCTCCAAGCGATAAGATCAAGTCAGCTGATCATTTTGAAGTTGTTGGAATTGGCTTGACTACTGTTGATTATTTGTGGATTGTACCAGAACTTCCAGCCTTTGGGAAACAGCTACAAGCTAGTCAGTTTCTACGGCAAGGTGGGGGCCCCGAGGCCACCGCACTAGATGGGTTGGCTAAACTTGGTGTGTCGACGACTTACATCGGTCGGGTTGGTAACGATTCAGAAGGCCAATTCATTCGTCAATCTTTCATTGAAAATGATGTTGATGTTAGTCATTTGGTTCTACAAGATAATGCTTATTCTCGAATTGCTATGGTGCTGGTTGATCAGCAGACCGGTGAGCGTTGCTTTACTTCTCGGCCTGGTAATTATGATGAAATTACCGAAACCGAGATTAAACCTTCTATGATTTCGAACACACAGATATTGCACTTAGACAACGCTGAGCCACATACGATATGGTCCGCTCAAATAGCCAGAAATTACGGAACCACGGTCGTTTTTGATGGTACTTGGCATAGTGACTTGTTAGATGTTTTTTTAACATTGGTTGATGTAGAAGTAGTGTCTAATGTTTTAGTAGAACG
>CAYVHK010000260.1:0-5196 GCA_964451145.1 uncultured bacterium
ATAAATCGTTTTTCTGACTATCTTTCCCTGAACAACCAAAATTTTATTAGTTTTTTCATAGGTGAAATCAGATATTATGAAACAAATCATGATCCAAGCTGGGGAACTGAAAATGTTGGCCCAAATCAATGAATCCGAAACGGCTCAATCTGTTTGGGATATTTTACCCATCACTGGTTCAGCTAGCGTGTGGGGCGATGAAATTTACTTTAGCCTTCCAGTCAAACATAGTGAGGCTGATGATGCAATAGCTGAAGTAGAAGTGGGAACACTGGCCTATTGGCCACCAGGCTCAGCTTTTTGTATTTTTTGGGGACCTACGCCTGTTAGTACCTCAGATAAACCAAAGGCTTATAGTCCGGTTAATATTTTAGGTAAGGTCATTGGAGATGCTACTTTATTCAAAACGGTCAAACCAGGTCAATCGGTCACTTTATCTGCCAATTAAAACTAGCTATTAAATGAAAATCTTAGTAGTTGCTGACATTCATGCTAATTATCGTGCTTTGCAAGCAACTTTTGATGCTTTCAATCATGTTGACGAAGTGTGGTGTTTAGGCGATATCGTCGAATATGGGCCGATGCCATCTGCTTGTATTGACTTGGTTCGTCAGCGTTGTCAGCAAGTCGTAGTTGGAAATCACGATCTTCACTTTTCTAAACATTGTCCTCAATCTGATGATGGTTGGACAGGATGGTTTCCACACAATACATCGATAAACGATTTAGATTATCTTAACAGTCTACCTAGTTTACTAACTCTGGAAAGGGATGGTATTTCCTATTGCTTGGTTCATGGTTCGCTCAGTAACCACTTGACAGGTAAATTACACCCCCATGCTGAGGAAGCTGAAAATAGGCAAAATCTACAACATCCAGACCAAGATCGAATTTTTGCTGGTCATACCCATATGGCCATGCAAATGGAAATTGACGGTAAGTTGGTTGCTAATCCTGGTACTATTGGTCAACCCCGTGATGGCGATTATCGTGCCCAATGTATGGTAATTGAAGATGGATGTATTCAGCACCATCGAGTTGCATATGATCTTGACTTACTAGCTCAAGATTATCACCATTCAGGTATGGAAACAAATCAAGCTAACGTATGGTTTGCCTATACCCGTAATGGAATTGTTGATGTTCATGGTTTACAACTAGGTCCATTTTCACTTGCCAATTCAGTGTAATCAACAACCTATTTTTAAACCTGATTTTTAGCTACAGGCTAAACTAGAATTCAATAGCAATTTATTTCACTGCATAGAGTAAATCCAACTCTGAGCCGGTTATTTTAGTTAATTTTGCTCTGAAAATTCGATATTTTTTCAATTAGCTGAAGGTGTGAAAGATATTATGGTACAAGTTAAAAATGAAGTAGATGTATTAGTTATTGGTGGTGGTACTGCAGGTACGATTGCAGCCATACAATCGGCCCGCTTGGGTCAGCAGACTGCTTTGATTGAATCCGGTAGCCAGTTAGGTGGTGTTACTACAACTGGTGGTGTCTCCTTCCCTGGACTTTTTCATGCTTGGGGACAGCAGATTGTGGCTGGTATAGGCTGGGAATTAGTTTCGAAAGCCGTTAGTCTGGATAGCAGGGAAATGCCTGATTTTTCGGTTCCTCCTTCTCGTCATTGGTGGCATCAAATACGAATCAATGGTCCAGTTTATGCGGCATTGGCTGAAGAAGCATGTTTGCAAGCGTCAGTTCAATTACATTACTACGAAATACCGACAGAAGTTTCCGCAACCAAAATCGGATGGCAAGTGAAAACCGTGGGCAAGGGTCTAAGTCGATCAATTACCACCAAGCAATTGATCGATTGTACGGGTGGAGCTGATATTGTGGGGGCTATTGGTTTGCCACGTTTGCGAGAAGAAGAAACCCAACCTGGAACCCTAATTTTCAAGCTAGGCGGATATGATGTTGGATCTTTAGATGAAAAATTTTTGCAAGAAAATTTTGTAGCAGCGATGAAGGATGGGCGACTCCAACATGGAGATGTAAGTAACCCACAGGGACGATTTATTAATTTTCTGGCTAGTGGAGGCGAAAATGCGCAACATGTTTTTGAGGCTGATTCCTCCACCTCGGCTCGACATACAAAAACTAACATTTCTGGTCGTCAGTCTTTATTACGCATCCTACGGTTTGTTCGTTCTTTACCAGGATGTGAAAAAGCTGTTGTGGTGAAAGCACAGGCAGAGACTGCAGTACGTGAAACATATCGTATTATCGGTGAAGAGAAGATAAGCTGTCAGGATTATATTAGTGGAAGAATATTTGATGATGCAGTATCTTATTCTTTTTACCCCATTGATCTGCATGATCGAAATGGAGTTAAACCAAAACCCTTAAGACAGGGAATTGTTGCAACAGTTCCAATCAGGGCATTGATTCCAAAAGGAAGTGAAAATTTGTTGGTGGCAGGCCGAAGTGTCAGCAGTGATAGATTGGCCAATTCAGCCTTAAGAGTTCAAGCATCTTCAATGGCAATGGGACAAGCGGCCGGAGCTGCGGCTGCTCTATCAGCAGATCAAGAGAAAACCCCAAGCCAGATTCAAGTTTCGGAATTGCGACAGTTGCTGTTACAACATCAAGCTATCGTTCCAACGCCCAAGACCACGGAAATAGGCAATTACGAAATTAATGAAAAACAGTCGTCTGCCAATTATCGAACTAATGATTTAAGTCATTGATAGATGATTATTGGAATGACAATTCAGGGACAAAATGACTGAACAGATAAATTTCTCATTACCACGTCGCTTAACTGAGAACGAGCTCTTAACCTTTCGTCATAAAGGATATCTGATTATGCCTCATGTTCTGCCGCTGTCAGAAGTCCAACAACTAAACTATGAATTGGAGATACAATACCAGAAACGATTAAAAAATCCAGAAATAGCTCAAGATGAGCAAAAACGAAATCAAATTCATGGACTCGGAGCAAATTCAGAAAGATCCCGACGTCTAGCTGAGGACCCAAGAATTTTATCCTTAATTGAAGATTACGTTAAACCTGGCATCGCTTTGTTTTCAGCTAAGCTAATTTCCAAGGGGCCAAACGAACCCAACAACGTTTGTCACTGGCATCAAGATGAGGCCTACTGGCACACCTATTCCGAGAGTCAATGTCGAATGTCTATTTGGTTGCCTCTACAGGATACGGACAAGCAGAATGGCTGCCTTCGTGTAATACCAGGTACCCATAAAAAAGGGGTAATTATTCCTCATCAACCGCGTAATTCACGAAATTATGGAGCTTGTCGTTTAAGTTTTTTGCCCGGCGAACGTGAGTTGCCTAATACGTTTTACTGTGAGGTGCCGGCGGGTTCAGCTGTTCTATTTTCCAACAAACTATGTCATTCTTCCCTAGGTAATCATACTAATCAACATCGACGGGTATTTATTCTAACTTACCAAGAAGCAACTGTTACCAAAGGCAAAGATAATGATTTTGCGATTCTTCGTTCTGCTTAATTCATAACAGTTTTCGGCGATAGCGCCTGACCCTAATATCAGCTAACAAAAATGATGGCATGACGATTCGGAGGAAATTAATATGTCGCTAGCAACATTAACCAAATCTAATGATATTCAGCATGATGAATTTGCCTTGCGTCAGCAAGCTGATAGTCAAGGCTATTTGTTTTTTTCGAATTTCATTGATCCTACTGAGATTATTCAGGTAAGAAGTGACATTGCATCTATTTTACAAGAAGTAGGATGGATTGATGATAATATTGACCCGCTATTGGCCATCACGAGCCATGAAGCTTGCCTAACAGGAAGCCCAGAATTCAGTCGGGTATACGATATGATTCAACTACTGGAATCCTTTCATACCTTAGCTCATCATCCGTCTTTGTTCCAAATTATAGAAAGTCTATTGCAAACAGATGTGCTTTTGCAACCAAGTAATATTGCTCGTGTTATATTTCCAAGTCAATTAGAACACACCACGCCACCGCACCAAGATTATGTTCATATTCAAGGTACACCAGATGTATGGACAGTTTGGATTCCTTTGGGAGATTGTCCCCGAAGATTAGGTGGACTGAGTATACTGGCGGGATCACACCAGTTGGGCATCCTGCCGGTTTCCAAATCTTTGGGAGCTGGAGGGTTGCGTTCCGATACTCAGAGTACTGACTTGGAGTGGGTTTCTAGTCCGTTTAATTGTGGAGACGTTCTATTCTTTCACAGTCATACCGTACATCAAGGGCTAGCTAACTTATCAGGTAATCAACTGCGATTATCAGTAGATTATCGTTACCAAAAATCCAGTGATCCTGTAATGAATCTAGTACTGGGGCCACATCAAGGCCGTTTAACATGGTCAGAAGTTTACGCTAATTGGAAGTCGGATCGATATCAGTATTATTGGAAAAAATTCTTTTTGAATCCCGTTAAAAAACAAGTCTGGCCAACAGAAATGGTTCTTGAAGAGAATAATCAATAAGAAGTTGATAAATTTTCTGGAGGCTATTACGTTGTAGATTTTTAACAAACATTCAAATGATTGGGGGTAAGTCCAAATTTGAGTCCTTAATAATAAAATTCCGAATAGTTATTGTAGTTTCTACTTCCATTCTTTTATTTGCTCCATTAAATAAATTTGAAGATTCTCTTTCAGATCAAGTAAAAAAATATCAAAATAAAATGTATAAAAAGTGGAGATCAGGAGAATTGGTTGTCGCTACAGGCACCAAAGATGGTGAAAAAATATTAGATATACTGATGGTCCAAATGGGTTAAGACTTCCTTGTAAACTAAGATCAGATTATCAACATCATCAGGACTAGAGAAGAGCTGATAATAATGGTTTTTATAGGTTAGGCAATTTTCAAAGAGATTTTATTTATATCGGAACTGTTAGACGTAGATAATCTGTCTTCTATCGCTTTAAGTTGCAAATTGATCTATTATCATAGGCTTAGTAAGATAATCAAAATGTCAATTTCGGCCCATCATTAGAGGAAAAAGTAATGAAACCACCTACGACTTTCGACTCTTCACTCCAAGAGCAATTTATGACTCAGGGTTACCTGCGACTGGGTAAGATCTTGTCCACAGAGGATTTATGGGCTTTACAACAACGTATCGACGATATCATGGTGGGCCGCATCAAGTACAAAAATATGCGCCTTCAGCTTTATCAAAATCCTGACGGCAAAGTATGCCGAACC
>CAYVHK010000261.1:0-5173 GCA_964451145.1 uncultured bacterium
TGATCGTTTCTCGGCTGGCCTACAGGCTTTGTATGATTTTCAATTAACAAGGGGCGGTCTAGTCATAGACCAGTCAGGTGTAAAACCTATACTCAACTTAAGAATAGAAAATCCATCAAACGTTCAGCGTGCCAAAGGCCTACTAACGCTGAAACAAAAGACAATTATCCAGTCAAAACTGCCAGCCACTAAGGTAATTGAAGCTATTCGTCAAAGTGGCGAGCTAACGGTTGAGGTTTGGTTACAGTCAGCACAATTGGAACAATCAGGGCCAGCACGCATTGTCACCCTTTCGCAAAATAGTAGCAATCGCAACTTTACGCTAGGACAAGACGGGAATCAGTTTGATGTTCGATTCCGAACAACTGAAACCAGTAATAATGGTCAGCCTTCCTTATCTTCTGGTTCTAAAAAATTTAATCTTGGATTGACCCATCTAGTTTATGTCCGACAAAACAATGGGTGGGCGCGGATATTTATCAATGGGCAGCCCATTTCTAAGAAAAAAGTGTCGGGTAAACCTAAAAACTGGAATAGTTCTTACCTGCTCGCTTTAGGCAACGAAATATCGAAAGGTCGCCCTTGGCTTGGAACTTACCACTTAGTTGCCATCTACGGCAATGCTTTATCACCAAGCCAAATCACTCAAAATTTCCGGGCTGGCATTAAAGTTCAGAAAGTTATGGACAGCATTGCTGATCTACGGCTATCTCAAAAGGAACGATTTTTCGATGAAGAAATCGTTCCGATCTTATCCCGACACTGCCTAGAATGCCACGATACTATCACTAATAACGGTCAACTTGATTTGTCAAAAAAATCGACTGCTTATCTTCCCAATTACGATCAGCCACTCATCATTCCTGATCAATCAGCAGATAGTCTTTTATGGCAGGTAGTTGAAACTGACCGAATGCCACTCGACCGTCAACCGATGAGTTCAGCCGAGAAAACTAAGTTGCGTCGGTGGATTGATCAAGGAGCGATCTGGACTACGGAGGAGATTGACCCACTGGCACACACCTTTGATCGACGCAACACTGTAAACTGGGTGCGAAGATTGACAATTCCGGAATATGTCGAAACTGTTCGTACTTTAACTGGGGTGGATATCACTGAGTTAGCCCAAAATACTTTGCCACCCGATGTTCGCGCTGACGGATTCAGTAATACAGCCTATAACTTATCGGTTGATCTCAAACATATTGCCTCATATGCTGAGTTAGCTCACGTTATTGTCAAAAAAATGGATGTAATGTCCTTTGCCCAAAACTATAGTAAAAAAATAGACCTAACTGACAAAGTGATGACAGCCTTCATTACTAAGGTGGGGCGCAATTTTTTACGAAGCGATTTGAACGAGATCGAGTTGTCCGCTTTTCGAGGGATCAGTACCACCATAAACAATGTTGATGGTACGGTCGAAGAGGCTGTAGCTTTCGTAATCGAAGCAATGCTAATGTCCCCCCGATTCATTTATCGGATTGAGGCCCAACGAGGCGATGGTCAGTTTCGGACAGTTGATGAATACGAGCTGGCAACTCGTATGAGCTATGCAATTTTAGGAACGGCCCCGGACCAAGAGTTATTAGATTTGGCTCAAAGTGGAAAATTGTTCCTTCCTGAAATTATGAGTCAACAAATTGATCGAATGTTGCAATCTCCACAAGCAATTAAACGCTCAATCGATTTTGCCAACGACTGGCTTAATTTAGATCGACTGGCCAACATGCGTCCAGATATCAAACGGTTTCCACAATGGAATTCTGATTTGGCATCTGATATGCGAGCCGAAACACTAGCCTTCTTCGAAGAGGTGGTTTGGCACCAGAATCAACCTCTGGCCAATTTACTGAACGCCCAAGTGTCTTTCGCCACCCCTCGCTTAGCTCAACATTATGGCTTACCTGTTACCAGCAGTAGCGAGGCTTTGATCAAGTATGATTTGCAATCGGTACCAGAACGTGGTGGATTACTAACGCAAGGCAGTGTGTTGATGATTGGTGGAGACGAAGCTTCCATGGTTACCAGAGGTCTATTTGTTCTAACTGACTTATTGCGAAGCGGGGTTAAAGATCCACCACCTTGTGTTGATACAACACCCATTCCTACTCAACCAGGACTAACCCAGCGTCAGATTGCCGAAACTCGTGTGGCAAGTCGAGCCTGTGGCGGTTGCCACGGTAAGTTTGAGCCGTTGGCATATGGGTTGGAAATTTACGACGGCATCGGTGCTTTTCATAAAACCAATGAATACAATAATCAACTGCGTCAAGATGGAGATATTCGCTTTCCCGGCCAACTGAAGCCTGTATCCTATCAAACTTCAGCTGAGTTAATGGATTTACTGGCCAAAAGTGATCGGGTCAGTCAGAGCTTAACTTGGAAAATAGCTCAGTTTGCGTTAGGCCGACCATTGGGCCAACCTGATGCACTAGTACTAGAACAAATTAATCAGCAAGCGCAAAAAGCAGGGGGCAATTATGCCAGTGTGATGCGTGCCATCGTCCAAAGCGATTTAGTGCAGAAAATTAGAACGGAGATGCAAAATGAAAACTAGTCGAATTACTAGGCGAACTGTACTCAAAGGCTTAGGTAGTATCACGATCGGTTTGCCACTATTAGAAGAGATGATAGTGAAGGCCACACCAACCGCTATCTTACCTGTGCGAGCGTTCAATGTCTTTTTTGGCTTAGGCATTCCAGCTTCTTTACAGCAAGAAGGGTTTAAAGGGGTATTAGAACCACTTAAATCACTGAGTGATAAACTGCTAATTATGGGACAGGTCGATCAAGTTCGTTGTGATGTAGGAGGCATTAACGCCCATTTTGATGGTGCAACTGGCTCTTTTACTGCTATGCCAGCTGACGGTGAAGCTAAGGCTGGCGGGCCTTCTATCGACCAAGTTGTGCGTCAGGCACACTATTCTCATGGCTTGCCTACCAGCATAGTACCAACGTTGATTGGTGGCACTTATTTCCGTCGTAGTCGGGTTGGTCGCTACCTACACAGTTATAACTACAACGGTACGGTAGCTGCTACTATGCAGGAAAAACCGCGTGATCTATTTGATCGGGTTTTTGGTCGAATAGAACTGACAAATGATGGTTCTGCCCGTCAGCGAAGGCTCAAGCGGAGCGTTCTTGACTCAGTAATTGATCAGTTCAATTTTTACACTGGTAATAACTCTCCGCTAGGATCGTCTTCCAAAGCACGCTTAACTGAGCACTTAGAACGTATCCGAGAGTTCGAGCAGCGAGCTTTTGAAATGAGAAGCCAAAATGCCGATGGGCCTCAATTACCATCTCGATCAGAAATACCACACGGTAGACAAGCTGATCCAGGTGGACAAGGTATTGATATCACATTAGATGAGTTAACGAATGAATGGCGATTAATGGCTGATCTGTATGCCCTATCTATTAGCATGGATCGCGTCCGTTTTGGAGCGATTACCTTCTTGGCCGCTGGTGAACGGATTCGATTGACTGGCCAATACAACTATCAAGGACGACCAATCTTTGACTTCGATGATGCTAAGCAACATAATGCTAGTGGTGATAAGGGTTGTAGCCACGAATGGTGGCATAAATATGACGAAAAAAAAGAAAATACAGCCTTAAAGGCTCACGTTCATCTGAAAATGCGTGAAATTGCTTACTTTCTAAACCAACTCGATCAACAACTAGAATCCAATGACAGGTCAATTCTCGAAAATTCGATGATTACGATTTCTACCGAATCAGGAGACGGCAGACATAATGATTCACGGCGTGAATTATCAGGAGTATTCCATGCTATTACCAGTGCTAATGGTCGCTTTAAAACAGGGGAATTTCTCAATCTAAAGGCCGAAGCTATAGACGTTTATAATACTATGATTTCGGCAATGGGTGCAACTGACCGCTTAGGCCCAGATGATCGAGAGGCACAGCATATTAGCTCAATTTTAGCTTAGGTCAAGTAGTCAGTTTTGCAATTTTTTAGACAGGTTTTAATTTCTATGTTTTTTATAGCATATAGCTTGCAAGCACAAGTACGATTTACGGATGTGACTGATTCTGTTGGTCTTGATTTTGTTCATTTAGATGGCCGAAGCGGCTGTAAGTATTTCATGGAGACTCTAGGTTCAGGGGTTGCTTTTTTCGATTATAACAATGATAGCTATACGGATCTTTATTTTGTTAATGGTTCGCATCTTCCCGGTTATTTAACAACTGATCCATTACCGACCAATCAGCTCTATCACAATAACGGGGACGGTACCTTTAGAAATGTCACAAAATCTTCTGGTGTTGGTGATACTGGTTATGGACACGGTTGTACTACAGGCGATTACGATAACGATAATGATTTAGACCTTTACGTTACTAACTTTGGCACTGATGTATTATATCGAAACAACGGAGATGGCACCTTCACCGATGTGACACATGCAGCCGGAGTTACCAATCCCAATTGGGGAACTAGCTGTGCGTTTGCTGACTACGATCTTGATGGTGATCTCGATCTATATGTCGTTAACTACATAGAATTTGATTTAACAACCAATCCTTGGTGTGGATTGAAAGAATCCAATATTCGCGCCTATTGTGAACCTAACAGTTTTCAAGCGTTACCAGATATTCTGTATCAAAATAACGGTGATGGTACTTTTAACGATGTCAGCAAATCGTCTGGTATCAGTGGTGTCTCTCTACCAGGCAAAGGGTTAGGTCTTACTTGGGGAGATTATGACAATGACGGTGACCCAGACCTGTATATTGCTAATGACTCAACGGAGAATTTTTTCTACAATAACAACGGCGATGGTACTTTGGAAGAAATCAGTTTTATGATGGGTGTAGCCGTAAATGAGAATGGTACACCAGAAAATGGAATGGGAACCGCTTTTGGAGATCTGAACCACGACGGCTGGCTTGATTTAACGGTTACCAACTATGCTGATCAAACCAATACTTTGTACCGAAATGATGGAGATAGTTTTTTCACCGATATTACACGTGGCTCCAAAACCGGTCATGTCACTTTTCCTTATCTTGGTTGGGCTACTCTATTTTTTGATTATAATAATGATGGTTATCAAGATCTGTATGTTGCCAACGGCCATCTACACGATAACCTATCTGAGTTAGGTCAAAATGGCACATATGCTCAACAAGACCTCATGTT
>CAYVHK010000262.1:0-5125 GCA_964451145.1 uncultured bacterium
GTTGTTATAATAATGCAAAAGTGATTCGAAACGGTCAGGTGGAAACACATTCTGGTTACCTGACTGATATTATTACTAATGATGCCCTGAATTTTATCAAGCAATACAAAAAACAACCATTTTATCTTAGCGTTAACTACAATGCACTGCACACGCCTTTTGACGGTCATCTCTCAGATATCATGGCTTCTTATGATAATTGCCCTTTCAAAACTTGCCCGCAAGAGGCCGCTCATCCTTGGGCTATTGCCAGTTCTCGTAACCACTTGGGCAATCGGGAATCGTTGAAAGGCTATTTTTCTGCCATCACAGCTCTTGATTTGAACGTTGGCCATCTCATTGACTTGATTGAAGATCTGGGTTTGCGCCAAAATACACTTTTCATCTTTAGCAGCGATAACGGTTATTCTTGTGGTCATCACGGTTTTTGGCACAAAGGGAACGGTACTTTTCCACTCAATATGTATGAAAATTCGATTAAGGTACCCTTCATTATAAGCCGGCCAGGCCTAATTGCAGAAGACAAGGTAACTTCAGCTATGGTTAACCAATATGATTTCATGCCAACTTTGCTCAATTATGTTGTTTTTGACACTAAAAAGGACGATCCTAGCCTAGGCCAAAGTTTGGCTAACATATTATTCAACGAAACCAATGAAGACAAAGATAAAATAGTGATCTTTGATGAATATGATCCGGTGAGAATGATTCGTACCCAAGAATGGAAATACATTTACTGTTGTCCTGATGGGCCGCATGAACTTTATGACTTGGCAACTAAAATTTAGTTGGGGAAAAATCAAAGACTGCTCTAATCGGTGAGATGCGACGGTTGTTAGCCAGCTGGTTTGATCGCTACGTAATTCCACACCTCGATGGCTCTCGTTGGCCTGTGACTGGTGGTGAACAGGCAGGCAAAATAACAGCTGACCGGGGAGGTGAGGGATCATTTTTTAAGCGTAGTTAACACGAAACCTATCTCAATCATACAACAAGTCTAATAGTAAACGTCCAACGATTTCTAAACTATCTGCGCTACACTTATCAATTGTATCACCAATTGTATGCCAATATGGATAGTCGAAGTCAATCAGATTAATCGTTGGCAAACCAGATCGAATAAGGGGAATATGATCATCCATAACAGCGGCACCGATTTTTTTAGGGAAAAATTCACCCAACCCTAAATCAATAGCTCGATTCCACAATGCTCCCATTAGATCAGGTGAAGTCTGCCAAGAATAACGTTCCATCGGAATTCGTAAATTTTTGTCACCAACCATATCCAACAAAATACCAAAGTTGGCATCCCAACCTTCCCGATGCAATGAAAAATAAGTAGATCCTAAAAACATATCACCGAGTTCACGACCGTAATCTTCACCATCAAAGAGTGCAACTATGACCTCGCTTGGCGGTGGATTTTGTTTAAAACTATGTGCTAGTTCCAATAAAACAGCAACACCCGATGCTCCATCATTAGCCCCTAGAATTGGCTGTTGCCGGTTTTTCGGATTTGGATCCTTATCGGCAAAAGGACGAGTATCCCAATGAGCACAAAGAAGAATCGGTGAACCATTACCTGCACTGAATCGCGCTAAAATATTGGTCATGGCGATCCCCTTGGCTGTGAAGGGTTGTTGTACAACTTCGTCTGCCAGTCCTTTCAGTTCATTTAGTAAATAATCTCGTGCTTTCTTATGGGCAAGGGTTCCAGGGTTACGAGGACCAAATTCGCACTGTTTTTGCAAATAGGAAAAGGCCCTATCAGCGTTAAATATAGGAAGCCCATGCTCTCGTACTTCGCAAGCAAAACGGGGGTCGGACAAACCAAGTAGGCATAAAAACGAAATCAAAAGGCTAAGGTGAAGGCAATGTTGGTAATGAAACATACTAGTTAAAAAATACAAGCCAGTTTGTCTAGAAAATCATTAGGTGAAAACCCGTCGGCCCTCTAATGCCTTGGCGATTGTGAGTTCATCAATGTAGTCTAAATCACCACCTACTGGTATTCCTTGTGCTATTTGAGAGACTGACACACCGAACTGTTGTCTTAGTTTTTGTGTTAGATAAAGGCTTGTCGCTTGCCCTTCGGTAGTACTGCCGACTGCTAGAATTACTTCGCTAATTTGTCCTTTTTTGATTCGATCAAACAAACTAGAAATTCGTAAATCTTGGGGACCGATACCATTCAAAGGCGACAACACACCCATCAAAACATGGTACAACCCCTTGTAGTGATTTGTACGTTCAATTGCCAATAGATCATCAGGTTCCTCTACAACACAGATTAAATCTTGGTTACGTTTCGCGTCAGTACAAATCCGACAAGGGTCAATGTCAGTAATGTTGCCACACTGTTTACAGTGGTCTAGATTAGCTTTAACAGCTTCTATTGATTGCGCAATGCCTTTGGCATCTACCTCGGTCATTTTTAAAAAATACAAAGCTAGGCGTTGGGCCGTTTTTGGGCCGATAGTCGGTAGCTTTTGCAATTGGCTAATCAACCGAGCCATTGCTTCTGGATAAGGACTCATCAATTGCCCTACATCATACCTGGAATTTTTACACCACCAGTCAATTTGCTCATTTCGTCTCCCATCAATTCTTGCGCTTTATGATGAGCTTCCCCAACGGCAGCCACGATCAGATCTTCTAGCATTTCAATATCGTCAGGGTCCACAACTTCGGGTGATAGCTTGATCGATACGATCTCACCGCTACCATTCGCCATAGCCGTCACCATACCTCCACCGACAGAGGCTTCAACTGTTCGGTTGGTCATTTCATCCTGTACCTCCATCATTCGTTTCTGCATCTTCTGGGCTTGCTTCATCAAATTGTTCATGTTCATCGTTATTAACTCCTAATTTGGGTGAATAAATTTTGCTTACCCTAGCGAAATTATTTGGGTTGAATTTTCAGGATCTTGGCATCGAACATGTGCAGCAAAGGAGACAAAGTTTTGTCCTGCATAACTTCTCTTTGAAGCATTAAAGGGGTTTTGTCTTGCTGTTGCCGGCGACGCGGTGTTTCGGTTACAACAGATTCAGAAGAGATGTCTTCGTCAGTTTCTGTTTCTGTTTTGACCGTATGTGGTTGATGAGAAACACCGACAGAACGTCTTCCTTTTTCTGACGCGGTTGACTTTACTGTCATACCTTGCTGACGGACAAAATTAAGTTGTACTGATTGACCAAAACGCTGACTTAGCAATGTCGCAGCCAATTCTTTATCTTTGTCAGCTAACAACAAAACTGGTTTAACAAGTGCTACTTGAAAAGTGGAGCAAACCGATTTTTCAGTTTCCCCCAAACTATTTGCATCCACTGGGGTCAATATCGAATCTTTCAGCAACTGATGTGCTGATAATCGTTGATTTTGCAAGTCAGTCAACGTTTTTTCCCAAAGAGTGCTAACATCGATTTCTTCCAATGTGGAAGTGGAATTGACAGGAACTTGGTCTATTTCGTCTTCATCATTTTTCGGATTAATTTCGGTCGTTTGATTTTTATTATTGTTGGGGCTGGAATATTCAATTGATGGTGAAGGTCTAATTGTTGAATCAAGACGTTTTTCGAGTGCTTTTAGTTCATTGAGCACATGAGTAACTTCACTCAAATTACGAATACTCTGATTCGTGGCACAAGCTTCGACTAGGGCTGACTCAAAAAGCAATTGTGCATGTCCATTTTTCTTTATTTCGCCGTGAGTTTGAATCAATATCCTCAGAATTCGGGACAAACGTTTAGCTGATACTTGACTTTGATTAGCTTGATCTATCATTCGTTTTACTTCAGTCGGTGAGGCTTGTATCAAATTGGCTAATTTCGTATCGATTGCCAGCCGTCGTAAATTGCTGAAGTAAGCAATTAACTGTTGTAAACACTGAATTAAATCAGCACCAACCTTTACTAGATCGGCTAAATGTTGTATGGCTGAGGCAACGTTGCTAACTAGAACTTGTTCAGACAAGTTTTCGATCAGTTGTGTTGCTCCTAAACCCAAAATTTGGTTAATAGCTTCGATCGATAGTTTTTTTCCGATTGAGGCTGTTAATCGTTCCAAAATATTAGTTGCATCTCGTAAGCAGCCTTCCGACTGATGGCTAATGATCGCTAAGCCACTATCACTAATTTCGATTTCCTCAGTTTGGCAAATTTCTCGCAAACGGTCCATCACCAATTCTTGTTCCATAAAACGAAAGTCGAACCCTTGACAACGAGAAACAATTGCTGGAGGAACTTTGTGATGCTCTGTAGTCGCTAACACAAAAATAACGTGAGCTGGCGGTTCTTCTAGAGTCTTGAGTAAAGCGTTAAAGGCTTCTATCGACAACATGTGAGTTTCGTCGATGATATAGATTTTAAACCGACAACTAGCAGGAACCAGTTGTGCATTTTCTTTTAGTTCGCGGATGGTATCAATACCACGATTAGAAGCTGCATCCATCTCCCTAACATCAAAAGAACGTCCGTTAGAAATTTCTTGACAGTTAATACACTGATTGCAAGGTTCGGGTTTTCTTTTTGATTCATTGATGTTGCAGTTAACGGCTTTAGCTAAAATTCGTGCGATAGTAGTTTTGCCTGTTCCTCGAGGGCCCCAAAACAGGTAAGCATGACCAAGTCGGTTAGCAATAATTTGGTTCTGAAGCGTCGTCACAACATGTGCTTGGCCAACAACATCGGAAAAAGTTTGAGGTCGCCACTTTCGAGCCAGCACTTCATAAGACATAACATTTGTCCATCGGTGAGACCTCCATAAGAATGAGGAGATTTTTTTTGAAAGGCGGGTTATTATAAGTTTACAATTTAGCTGAAAGCAAAAAATCTTGGCTATGCAACCAAAGGTTGACCAACGGCCCCAAGCGTTACAACAATCGTTGGCTCAAGCTAGGCTACCCTGTGTCACACTGTCAAATTACCTACCGCTGCTTCTTTCCAGATCTGACGGGGTTCGGTAACATCCGGTTGCTCAGGACCCAACTTTCAACGCCACGTGTTACTGGCAGTCCAAGAGAAAGTTCGCCGTCCAATGGTAATTCAGCCCTGCTATAGCGGATTGCAGGTCTAGGGCACCGCTACCTCACCGCTTAGCAAAACCAAGTCGGTCAAAATGTCGG
>CAYVHK010000263.1:0-2984 GCA_964451145.1 uncultured bacterium
TCTGTAAAAATGTAAGCAACAAAGGGCATATCATTATTAATCATCAAATACTCCTATATTTTTTGTAGGTTGAATCAGCTCTGAGCTGACGAAAGAAAGACAGAGTGCCCTTCCACTACCGATCCTTCTGACTCAATTCAGTGTTTTTTCACGGTCTGGCAATCATCCGCTTGTAGTTCATAATATCATTGATGATGGTATCCACTGCCACGCCTCTCAGCATTTCAGCTGATATACTGGACAGCACCTCGATATCGTTCAACAATAGTGGGGGTTGACATGTGGAACTATACCTGTTTGCGATTAAAAAAGGCTAGCACGCGGTCTGCTGCAATTAAAATCCCTTCGGCTATTGGATCATTGTTGATTTTGCCAGTGTTGGGCTAAAATGTATTAGTTAGCCCAACACCTACATACTAACTCACGTCGTACCCTCGCCACATTAGAAATCCTACTCGGCGTCCACAGCCGATGGCAGCCATGGATGAGGAAACAGAATTATAAAAACAATGATGAAAATAATTTGTCAGTAATTATGTAATTTTCCCGTGCCCGGTTTTGCCACGGGTCAGAGACTCAATAATCTAGGCCCACACCTAGTACTACCAACCGAAAAGACCTTAATAAATTTAGCTTGAAAGTTAGCTGATATTTTTTCTTTACAGTCAACCCAAATATGGGTTGAAGAAAGTGTCTCAATCTAGACTTTTTAGAAATAGATTGTATTGGTTGCAGTTTTTCCAATACTGGTTTTTTGATGCTGGTAGATAGATCAATTAGATCCCACGTAATTTTATGCTGTGCAATGACCTGATTCGTTTACCAATCATAATGACGAGAGGATATAAAGGAATGGAAGTCAAAATGCTGTCTTTCGCGCCATGAATTTCCTTTTTCGGTAACCTCTAATTGACGGAGGACAATATACCGACGAGCATCCACGAATCTTATTAATCGGTTAATGGCATTTTCAAATTCTTCGATGCGACGACCTTTGGTTGATTTGATCACATATGGCCGAATCAGCTGATATACTTTAGCAATACGACTTCTAATTATGTCCTCATCCCAGACTTTTTCCAACAATTGGTACATCATTCGATCATACTGCTCTTTACCTTGACTAGTGTGTAATAGTGCACGACTAAGTATACCACCCTGTTCTCGGAAGATATTGCCGCCTAAATTTTCAAAAAGTTGATCAGCACCGTGAGGAAAGAATTCAAACTTCATTGTGTCGGGGTTGCTGTATATGCGGTAGTTGTTGGTTTGAGTGTAACCATCCCAGTGATTAAGTAATTGCTCAAGTGCAATAAATCGGGCAAAATCATCAATGTCAACGAATTCAGCAAGCGAATTCCATGGATCATCATCGTCAGCCTTTGTGATGGCTTCAGCCAATCGTCGTAGGTCGCTACGATCTTCTTGCCCCTGATTACTGTCCAAATCTAATTCATCCCATTGTTTGATATCCCCAGGTCCTTCGTAAAGGTTGCCGTTTGCTTTGGCATACCACCGCCGAAGAAAATCCTTGGTTACAGCCTCGACTTGCACATACAGACCGTACGGTTCCTTATTGACAGTCAGATTTGCATATCCAATCCGTGGAGCAGGGATACCTGCATCACGGAACAAACTATAACCAACATATTCGCACATGTAGCTTGGATCTTGCACAGCGTTGTTCAAAATAATCCGCCGTAATCCATGAAATCGCTGTCATTTTCCGAATTGATTGAACTTAACCGTAAATTCAGCTTTGGAATTTCCATCCAGCATGCGAAAACTGCCATATCCTCCTTTCAGTCGTACCCCGACGTTTTTATAGACGTCATCACCTTCGCGGAACGTAGCTTTTACGTAATGTTTGGGGTTTTCATGTAGTTGCTCGATGGCATCATTAGAGAGTTCAAGATGGTACTCAAGAACTCTTTCTGCTTCAAACAATTCTGTACCAGATTCATCCTCAAAAAAGTATGTTGAAAGTAATGTTTCAGTAGAATATTTATCCAACTTCTTAATCAAAGAAAATGCTTTTTCTGCGGCTTGTGATTGAGGGGAAGCCTCAATTACAAGCTTTGCTAAAAGACGAGATGAAGATTTGCTTTTCTTCGCCAAGTTAATAGCACGATGGATAACTAGTGGTGCGAGTTCTTCAACTGAAGGGATATACTTGTCTTCGTCCCATTTCCCATCTCTATTATTTTCTTTAGACTTTCGGGGAGTGAGGTGCCAAATAAGATTGTCTGCCATTTCACTAGCCTCTGGATCAATTGCTCGTAAAAGTCGTATCTGAATTCTCAGTTGTTTTTTTTGGTGTGCAGTTTGTAAGACATTTACGAGTTCATTACTGGCATTTTCCCCCTCATCACGTAACAATTCAACTGATAAACGGTATCGATGAATAAATTCCCCCCAAGTCTGCTCGATCATGCTATCGCTCTTTTTTATGATATCTTGGCGTAATAAGCGTGCACCATCGACATAAAGTCCTAGCGCAATAAGATTACGCACACGTCTTAATTGAGTATTGGAACCCCGCCGATACCGCATTACGTTTTCAACCTTTTCAATAATTTCTTGGGCATTCCCCTGACGTATGGTGTTAATCGTAAGTCCCCATTCAGTCAGAAGTTGAGTCGCTTCATTCTTTGAATGTCTATCACGTTCCCACAAAGCAATTGACGCTAAAACGCGTACAGCTTCGTAGCCCGCACCGACTTCAGCCAATCTATAGGCTATGCGAATCACTTCCTCCACATCATGTTCTTGTCGATGGCGATCATTTTCAAATTCAGTTAAAAAAACAGCAGGCAGATCGTCTTCAGCTAAGGAATTGACCATTAGCATTTGAAAACTCATAGCAACATATAGCAGCACAAAAAATTCTCTCACTAAACTCTCTCCTATCTGGACTACACCAACCAAGCTTAACACTTAGAAAACAAATATTACGACCCTAAAATTTGTATAATAGGTTCGCG
>CAYVHK010000263.1:2994-5120 GCA_964451145.1 uncultured bacterium
TTTTACTGATACCCGCTTCCCATACATGGGTTATCTTTTGCGTGAGTTTGAGGGTGGTCTTCAGTCAACCAATCCTGCCGATCTATCTTATTTTTTAATGCCCATAAATATCTGGTTCTTATAGAATAGTCGGACCAAAATGATTACATAGAACTGACTAGTTTGTTTTTTTACAGGGCACCATCTTGAACTGACTTTTGACTTTGCAACAAATTCTTGAAATTAAATGATTCGTTTCAAGGCTACCTATGGCGGGAAAAAATAACGTGGGGTAATATACTACTCATAACTTTACAAAATTATCTATCTTTGTTGTATATACGCCTCAATTAAATTCAGTCAAATTATTATTGCGTAAATAAATATTATCCAACTCTAAATATAATCTAGAATGAACCAGGAAAGCCAGAGCCTAACTTTAAGAACTATTGTCATAGTACTCTTTCTTATGCCCATAAACTGCTACTGGATTTTCTACTCAGAAAATATGTGGTGGATGCAGTTTGCCACCTCAATGTCGTTGTTCTTCAACGTTGTCTTTTTCCTACTAATGATCGCCGGGCTGAATCTGCTCCTCAAGAAATTCCTTCCAAGAATAGCTTTGTCTAAGGGGGAACTGCTGGTTATCTACATGATGATGTGCATATCTACGTCTATATCAGCGCTTGATTGCATGCAGGTCTTGATGCCTCTGATGAGCCATGCTTTCTGGTTCGCTACGCCTGAAAATGAATGGGCAGATCTTTTCTGGTCGTATATACCAGAATGGTTGACAGTTAGCGATATACGTGTACTGAATGCCTATTATAATGGAGAATCTAGTTTCTATACCGTGAGGTACATAACCACATGGCTGATTCCTGTTCTATCCTGGACAGCTTTCATCGTTGTTCTATTGTTTGTGATGCTTTGTATAAACGTTATTCTGAGAAAGCAGTGGTTGGAAAGAGAACGGCTGATTTATCCTATCATTGAAGTTCCGTTTGAGATTACAAGAGATGTGGGAAGCATATTCAAAAATAGGCTGTTTCTCCTTTCTTTTGTTCTGACGGGACTTATAACTCTTATAAATGGGATTAGCTTTCTACACCCTTTCGTTCCTGGGATCATGATCAGGCAGTCCGACATTAGCTATCTTTTTACCAGCAAGCCCTGGAATGCCATCAGTTGGACTCCTATGGTGATCCAACCTTTTATTATTGGGATGGGATTCTTGATGCCCTTAGAGCTATCCTTCTCATGCTGGATTTTTTACTTCTTTAGAAAATTTCAGCGCGTTTTTGCTAGCCTGTTTGGTATTCGTGGACTTCCTTGGAGCACCACCAGCCCTCTGGGCTTTCCTTATGACCGGCAACAATCTTTGGGAGCATATCTGGCATTGGCAGTCTTTGCCCTCTGGATGGGCAGAAGACATATCTTAAGTGTGCTTAGGAAAGCCATCTATAATCCGGATAATATTGATGATTCTGAAGAACCCATGTCCTATCGAACAGCAACCCTAGGAGTAATAATAGGCATAATGTTTCTGGTGTTGTTCTGCGTGAGGGCGGGGATGTCATGGTGGGTAGCTCTTCTCTTTTTCTCTATTTATCTCGCTATGTCCATCGGTATCACTCGTATACGGGCGGAGTCAGGAGTTCCAGCTCATGATCTTCATTATATTGGTCCTGATTACCTAATCCCTGCCATGACTGGTACGCGTCGCCTCGGGCATGGCAATCTGACTATGCTCTCACTCACTTGGTTCCTCAATAGAGCACACAGAGCTCATCCCATGCCACATCAGTTGGAGTCATTCAAAATGGTCGATAGATTAGGAGTATCTAGTCAGAAATCCGTATATGCTCTGATCATAGCCTCAGTGATTGGCACTTTAATATCCATGTGGGTATACCTACATATCATGTATCAAGCGGGACTCAAGGATTACGCCGGAATAGCATCACCGCCTCTAGACCGGCTTCAGCAATGGTTGACTGTGTCTGAACCAACCGATTACCCATCTCTGTTGATTACAGCTATAGCGGCGGCATTTACTTTCTTTCTTATTTTCATGAGGATACGTTTCGTATGGTGGCCTTTCCACGCGGCGGGATATGCTGTCTCGGGTATAGAAGATTGGAGTT